>NZ_BAOX01000141.1:0-12060 GCF_000813105.1 Rhodococcus sp. BS-15
GTTCCTGCAGGCTCCACTCCTGCCCCTCTCGAGTCGCTCCCGTCTCGTCCGTATCGCTGAACCCACAGACGCTGCCGAGTCACTGCGGTCACTCCTGAAACAAACCGACCACCGCCGATTATCGGTCGGTACCCTTGCTACCGACCGGTAGTATAGTCGAATTCATTCATTGTATTCGCAAGAATTCCTGCATTTCAAAAGAAACTTCTAACGCCTAGTTTGTCGTGCTAGAAATCCATATGTCGACATTTGTTCACCGACATATGACCTGACAGGAATCCCCCTCATGCGATCACTATTCACAATTGTCGCGGTTGCCCTGACGACGATGGCCGTGGCCGTCTCGTCGGCGACCGCCGCCCCGTCACTCGCCGCACCCCCGAGAACCCAAGGTGGAGCCGGAACCCTCCTGTGGGAAGATCAATTCAACGGGTACGGCGGACCCGACCCCTCCAAATGGGGATTTCAGACCGGCCGCTGGGGCGCGAGTTCCGGTGAGCAGCAGTACTATACGAATTCCTGGAACAACGCCAACCAGTTCAACGGCTCACTGAACATCACCGCGCGTCGGGAGTACCCGCCGGATCGCAAGCGAGCACCGTACAACTTCACCAGCGCCCGCGTGGTCAGCATGGGCAAGCAATCGGTGACGCCACCGGTGCGCATCGAAGCATCGATCAAGATGCCGAGCGCCCAGGGCCTGCTGCCCGCATTCTGGACCCTCGGCCTACAACCCGGTGGCGAATATTCATGGCCCAGCCAAGGGGAAGTGGACATCGTCGAAATTCCCGGACTGTACGGACCGTCATTCAATTTGCACGGCCCCTCGAAATGGAACTCCAATCAAGATGTGAAGACCGGCGGCAGCATGAATCCGGTCAACAACGGATTCCACACGTACCGAATCGACTGGCTGCCGAACAGCATCACCTGGTTCGTCGACGGAGTCGCTCGATACTCCTTCACTCAGGCCCAGTACGAGGCGAAGGGCGGCAACTGGAAAGCGTTCTCGGGCGCTTGGCCGCACTACATCCTCTTCAACGTCGCCGTGGGCAACAACTGGACCGGCAAGACACTCAACAGCACGCCGTACCCGCAGACGATGAGTGTCGACTGGCTACGCGTGAGTCGCCTCTGACCTGCAGAGCAGCACTTCTACCTGCACAGGGCCCAGCCGCTACGGCTGGGCCCTGTGCGGTGCGCGCATTCGACACGGTTTCGACGACAGAACAATTCTTGTGACTTTTCTCAGCTCGAACCGCTCTTCATCGGGACATTCCACAGTTCGAGGAATATCGTCTGTTCATGCGCGGGCCACGGCGGAGTCTGATCACCCTCGTAATCGCCGCTGCCGCTGCGCTGCTCGCGCCCGCCGCACACGCGGGGCCGGTGATGCCCATCGCGGCCGCCCCGGAGCAACCCGATCACGCCGATGCCATTCGCTACGCGGCATCGAATCGCGACGCCGCCCCTCCCGGAGCCAACGACATGAGCTGCAAGCCCACCGCAGCCCACCCCAACCCCGTCGTCCTGGTGCACGGCACCGACGCCACCGCATACTCCGACTGGGCCGGCTTCGCACCGATCCTGAAAGCAACCGGGTTCTGTGTCTTCGCCATCAACTACGGCACGTCGCCGGACGGTAGAACCAACGGGTACGGCGTCATCGAAGACAGTGCAGCGCAACTGAAGGCGATGACGTTGTCGATCCTCCGGGCCACCGGTGCCGCCGCAGTGGACGTGGTCGGATACTCACAGGGTGCGGCGGTCGCTCGGTATTTCGTCAACAGGCTCGGCGGTGCTACGTGGTCGATCGATGGGTGGGGATCGCATCACCGACCTACGGCGGCACCATGTACGGAGTGGCACCCGTCGTGCAGGCAGTGCCCGGTGCAACCGGGCTGGTGGCAGGCGAATTCGGGCCGGGTCTCGCCCAGCTGATGGCAGGATCCGACTTCCTCGACCGGCTCAATGCCGGTGGCGACACCGTGCCCGGGGTGGAGTACACGTCCATCGCAACGAGGGTCGACGAGGTGATTCAGCCGTACACCAATGCGCTGCTTCGGGATCCGGGAGCGCACAACATCGTGGTGCAGGACGTGTGCCCCGATACCGAGGTAGCGCACTTCACTTTCACCTACGATCCCACCGCGCTGAGATTGGCGCTCAACGCCCTGGACCCTGCGAACGCGCGTCCCCCGACCTGCGTACCGGTGGCGCTGGGAGCCGGAATCCTCGACGTCGTCCTCGCCAGCCAATGACCCTCAGGTCAAGAGCTGATACGCCCTGAGCCCGACGTAGAGTTCGGCGGCCTGGATCGGATCGCGGAAGTCGCGACCGGTGAGCTCGGCTATTCGACGCAGCCGATACAACACCGTATTGCGGTGGTAATGCAGCGATTCGGCGGCATCGCGGGTGGAACCGCCGCACGAGAACCATGCGTCCAGGGTGTCCAGCAAGCTCTGCCGTTCGGCTCGAGGCAACGCCAGCAGATCTCCGAGTATCTGACGCGAGGCGATCCGGCCCGATTTCGGATCGCGGACCAGCAGTAGCGGTACCGGCACGGAGTCGTAGCGCACCGGTGAAGCCTCGTTCGAGGTGCACGACCTCGCCAACCGGGCCTGGCCCACGGCATCACCGATACCCGACGGGGACCGGAATACCGAGCTCACCCCCACCCGTCCCGGACACAGTTCGCTCAGCATGATCAACGCTGAATCGATCTCCGATTCCGTTGCGGCACAGATGAGCCCGACGCTACCGTCCACCTCGGCATCCCACACCGATTCGGCACCCGCGGTACGGAGGCGGGCGATCAAACCGTCGATCCCCATCGCTGCGGTCAACGGCTCCTGCGACACCACCGCGAAGTAGCCGTGGTCGGGAATGCGAAACGTACGCAACGCGTCCGCTGCTGCCGTCGGATTTGCACCGTGATCGGCGAAGAGCACACGGATGAGACGTCCACGGGCTTCGGCGCTTTCGCGCGCACGCATGTCGGCGCTCTCTCGATAGGCCTCCGCTGCTTCGTCGGAGTACACGTCGACCAGCGCCCAGACCTGAGCGGCCATGTCCAGCAACGCATGACTGGCCCGGCCGTCCGAGCGTTCCATCAACTCGTCCCAGACCAACCTGCCGCCCAGCCGAAAAGCATGCAGCAGAGCAGCCAGCGGTACCCCCTGCTCCGCTTTGAGCCTGCCCGCGTCGCGAGCCGCCTCGAGTCGCATGGGAGCACGACCGGACAGCTTGCCCAGCATCGACGCCAGATTGCTTCGCGACGCCTCGTAGAGCTGCTCGGTGGTGAGCAGCGTCGATTCGAGGTAGGCGTGCTCGGCACCCAGGATCCGTCGTACCAATTCGGTCGCGAGATCGTCGACGCCGTCGAGCATCGTCGCGGCCAGATCGGTCGGTGACGGATGCACGTCGAACTCGGTCGCGGTCATGACAGGACTCTAGCCTCACCCGTGTAAGCCACGCCACAGCGAAATTGTGCGGCGGCACAAACCGTCGCACCCGATTTCAGGCCCGTGGCCCATAGCGTCCCGCGTCCGAGTGCGACCACAATCACAGTGGAAGCCGTGTACCCGAACGACGAGTGGAGCCGAGAAGTTGACCAGCGACGTCACCCCACACCTGCAATCCGTACCGACGACAGGACCCACCGAGGCAGTCGACTCCGCACTCGTCGATCTGTCCGAGGGAGAGAAGAACTGGGGACGTCTCACCCTCGCCGAACGGCGGGCCCTCCTCGAACGCGTGCATGCGCTGACCACAGCTCACGCGCAGGAGTGGGTGAGCGCGGCATCGTCGATCAAGGGACTCGACGCCTCGTCCAGTCTCGTCGGTGAGGAATGGCTGTCGGGTCCGTACTCGTTCCTGAACGGACTCGGCACCGTGGCGCACACCCTCGCGGCGCTGGAAGCCGGCACCAGCCCACTGGCCGGTGCCACGTTCGGGACGGCACCCGGTGGGCGCACGACGGTGTCGGTGCTGCCCCTCAACATCTTCGAGCGACTCCTGCTCAACGGGTTCACGGCCGAGGTGTGGCTGAAGCCCGGAATCGACCGTGCAACCGCACAGCGGACCGCGGGCCTCGCCCAGCTCGATCCCACCCGCACCGCAGGCATCGGAGTAGTACTCGGCGCGGGCAACATCACCTCCATTGCGCCGCTGGACGCGCTGTACGAACTGATCGCGTTCAACCGTGTCGTCGCACTCAAGCTCAACCCCATCATGGATCCGCTGCTGCCGGTGTTCGAGAAGATCCTCGCGCCGCTCGTCGACATCGGCGCACTGCGCCTGCTCACCGGCGGAGCGACGTGGGCACCTACCTGGTGCAGCACGTGTCCGTCGACCACGTGCACATGACCGGCAGCGCCATCACGCACGACGCGATCGTCTTCGGTCCGGGCCCGGACGGAGCTGCGCGCAAGGCGGCCAACGACCCGATCCTCACCAAGGACATCTCCAGCGAACTCGGCGGCGTCTCGCCCACCATCGTTCTACCCGGTGAGTGGAGCCGCGCCGACATCGAGTTTCAGGCCGAACACATCGCCACCCAACGCCTGCACAACAGTGGATACAACTGTGTCGCTTCGCAGGTCGTCGTGCTGTCCTCGGAATGGAAGCAGCGCGACGAGTTCGTCGCCGCCCTGCGCGCCGCCCTCGACCGCGCGCCTGCACGAGCGCCCTACTACCCCGGCAGCGACAAGCGAGTGTCCGACGCCACCGCCACCTACCCGTCCGCCGAACGCCTCGGCGAGCGCGGCGGCCGCGTGCTCATCACCGATCTGAACCCCGGCGAATACGCACCGCTGCTGCAGACCGAGTACTTCGCACCGGTCATGGGCATCATCGAATTGCCCTACAGCGGAGCCGCGTTCGCGGCCAAGGCGGTACAGGCCGCGAACGAGGAATTCACCGGCACACTCGGCATCAACATCATCGGCACCCCCGGCACCATCAAGGGACTCGGAGAGAAGTTCGACACCATGCTCGCCGACCTGCGCTACGGCACCATCGCCGTCAACGCCTGGACCGCCATCGGCTTCCTCACTGCAGCGGCCACCTGGGGCGCATTCCCCGGCCACACCGTCGACGACGTGCAGAGCGGAATCGGCATCGTGCACAATGCATTACTGATCGACGGGGCCGAGCGAACAGTGGTGCGCGGGCCGTTCCGGCCGCTGCCGCGCTCGCTGATCAACGGCGAGCTCTCCATCTCCCCGAAGCCACCGTGGTTCGTCACCAACAAGACCGCAGCATCGACCGGCAAGCTGCTCACCGCATTCGCGGGCGCACCGTCCTGGTCCAAGCTGCCGGCAATTTTCGCCTCCGCCCTGCGCGGGTAGAACCCAGCGTCGACGACGACCGAAGGACAATCATGAGCTCTCAGCGCACGACGGCCGACTACATCGTGGTTGGCGCAGGTTCGGCAGGCGCGGTGGTGGCCAATCGCCTCAGCGCAGACCCCCGCAACGAGGTGATCCTCCTCGAGGCAGGCCCCGAGGACAAGAACAAGTTCGCCCACATCCCCGCTGCATTCTCCAAACTTTTTCGTAGCGAAGTCGACTGGGACTACCTCACCGAACCGCAACCGGAGCTGCGTGATCGCAGCATCTACTGGCCACGCGGCAAGATGCTCGGCGGCTCGTCGTCGATGAACGCGATGATGTGGGTTCGCGGATTCGCCGCCGACTACGACGAGTGGGCGGCGGTGTCCGACGACTCCTGGTCGTTCCGCAACCTCGTCGGATACTTCCGCAAGATCGAGAACATCGAGGGCACAACCGAACTCGATGCAGGTACCGACGGCCCGCTCGTCGTCTCGCACCAGCGCAGCTCACGCGCCCTGACGTCCTCGTTCCTCGACGCCGTCGAAGAAGCCGGCTACCCGATTGAAACGGCGAACCTGCCCGAGCCCAAGGGCTTCAGCCGAACCATGGTCAACCAGAAGCGCGGAGCACGGTGGAGCACCGCCGATGCATACCTGCGGCCGGCGAAGAAGCGCAAGAACCTCACCATCCTCACCGACGCGCAGGCCACCCGCGTCCTCTTCGAGGGCAGCGCCGCGGTAGGCGTCGAATACACCTCCGGCGGATCGCTGCACACCGTGCGCGCACGCAGAGAAGTGATCCTGTCCGGCGGAGCCATCAACACCCCGCAACTGCTGATGCTCTCGGGCATCGGCGACCAGGAACAACTGAAGTCGCACGGCATCACGGTCCGGCATCACTCACCGGGCGTCGGGCAGAATCTGCTCGACCATCTGGCCGCCCTCATCGGCTGGCAGACCGAGACCGACTCCCTCTTCCACGCCGAGAAGATCCCGGAACTGGTCAACTACCTCGCGCGCCGACGCGGCATGCTCACCTCCAACGTCGGCGAGGCGTACGGATTCATCAAGAGCCGCGAGGACCTGGCCCTGCCCGACGTCGAACTCATCTTCGGCCCGGCACCGTTCTTCGACGAGGGCCTCATCGCCCAGGACGCCCACGCCGCAGTCATCGGGTCCGTATTGGTGAAGCCGGAGAGCCGCGGCGAGATCACCCTCCGATCGGCCGACCCGTTGGCCAAGCCCATCGTCGAACCCCGCTACCTCAGCGACCCCGGCGGACTGGACCGCAAGGCGATGATCGAAGGCCTCCGCGTCTGCGTCGCGATCTCCGAAACCCCGTCGTTGAAGGGACTGCTCGGCGACGTCGTACGCCCCAGGGTGGCGTCGAACATCTCCCCGGCGGACCTGCTCACCGAGGCCCTCGAGCAGAATGCGCACACTCTGTATCACCCCGTGGGCACTGCCCGTATGGGCAACGATGCCGACAGTGTCGTCGATGCCGAGCTGCGGGTGCGGGGCGTCGACCGCCTTCGCGTCGCCGACGCGTCGATCATGCCGAGCATCATCCGCGGACACACTCACGCGCCTTCGGTGGTGATCGGCGAACGAGCAGCGGACTTGATCCTTCGTTGATCCGCACGTGAACCTTTCGGAAAATTTCCGGTTTGGGAGTCCGGTTTGTCGGGTAACAGGTGGGCACGCTCCCTTGCAGGGGATCGAGATGGAACCCATCCGCTCGGCAAGCAGCGCCGAATGACCCACAACGCTCGAGAGACGAGCACGGAAGGTTGACCGACATGTTCACTGTTCGTAAAGCTTTGGCCGCCACCGCAATCGGTGCACTCACCATCGTCCCGCTTGCCGCATGCTCCAGCGAGGAAGCATCCGACACCGTCGACGCAGCCACCTCTTCGGCAGCAGAAGCCGTGGAGAGCGAGCCCGAGCCCGCAGCCGAGGTCGAGGACCTCACCGGTGTCGACACCGCAGTTGCTCTGGATGCCGGCTTCACCGGCGCACTGACCACTCTGGGCCTCACGCCCGGCGTCGTCGGAACCGCGACCCTGGCAGACGGTTCCATCGCGTTCCCGATCACCGGCGGCGACGTCAAGTACTGGGAGCCCGGCACCGTCGACCCCTACGTCCAGGGCGAGATCAACCACGACGGCAGCGGCCTGTCGCTGACCGCAGGCGAGACCGTCGTCGAGCTCATCAACTTCGACATCGACCCGGGCACTTCGATCCTCACCGGTGACGTCATGGTCAACGGCGAAGAAGCAGCTGCAGACGCAGTTCTGTTCGATCTCGACGGTCGCACCCTGCAGCCGCTCGCTACCGGACCCGACAACACCGCAATCCTGCAGGGCACCGAGGTGAAGATCTCGGAGACCGCTGCCGGACTGCTCAACAGCACCTTCAACACCGATGCTGTGACCCCGGGACTGCTCGTGGGCGTTGCGACCATCACGATCAACACCGCATAATCACTTCCTGAACGCCCGTGCGCGAGTCGCCGCCGTCGAAGACGGTGGCCCTCGCGCACGGGTGTTTGCGTCGCATGGTCAGGAGCCTCGAATGAGGGCGTTCACGAAGATCTACGGCGGGCACCCGCTGCACGCGGTCGGTCTACTGCTGTCGTTCGCGCTGGTCGGCTACGTCGTCACTCTCGCCGGGCCGCAGAGTCTGTGGAACAGCGACATCTGGTGGAAGTCCATACTCGTGTGGTTCTTCGGATCGGTACTGCTGCACGACGCCGTACTGTTCCCGCTCTACTCGCTGGCCGATCGAGTGATCACCCGTATCCCACGCCGAACCCTGGCCGTGTCACCGGTGAATTTCGTTCGTGTCCCCGCCCTCGGAACCGCACTGACGTTTCTGATGTTCTTCCCCGGGATACTCTCGCAGGGTGCGGAGTCCTACCGCGCCGCAACCGGTTCGACGCAGGAGCCATTCCTCGGACGTTGGCTCGCGTTGACCGCTGCGTTGTTCATCGTGAGCGCAATCGCTTACTTCATTCGATTGATCCTCGTACGGAGCCGAGCATGAGCGTTACCGCCGATACACTCTTCAACCGCGCAGCAGCTGGACTACCCTGCTGGATAGGCGATTCCGACGGCAGCAGGCAGAAGCTCCCCACCGCCCGCTGGATGGGTGGCAGCGCCTCGTCCGCGGAGGATCGCCGCGCCGATCGCGCCATGCTCAGCCGATGCACCGGCTCCACCATCGATCTCGCTGCGGGCCCGGGCGCCTCACCGAAGCGCTTGCCCGACGCGGTGTTTCGGCACTCGGAGTCGACACCTCCAAAGCAGCTGTCGATCTGACCATCGGCCGCGGCGGCAATGCCGTGCTCCGCGACCTCTTCGAACCGCTGCCCGACACCGGCAACTGGTCTTGTGTCCTGCTTGCGGACGGCAACATCGGCATCGGCGGCGACCCGGTGCGACTGCTCCGCCGCGCGGCGGATCTACTGGCACCGCACGGAGCGGTCATTGCCGAAGTGGATGCGCCCAGCGACACAGGAGTTCGCCACCGCACCGTTCGATGGGAAACCGACACCATGGTCGGCGACTGGTTCGCCTGGTCGAGTGTCAGCGCCGACGCCACCGCGGATCTCGCCGGTGCCGCCGGCCTTCGAGTGGTGGACGTGGCACCGATCGACGGGCGCTGGTTCGCTCAGATGACGCTGGCTCCGTTCACCAATTCGTGAACAGCAGATGATTGATCGCCAACGCACCGATCACCTGCAGTGCCAACCAGAAACGATGCGTCCTGATCGGCAACACCGCGGGCGCGATCAGCATCCACATCGCGAAGGGCAGCCAGATTCTCTCGGTCTCGGCTTTGCTCAACTGGCTCAGATCAGCCATCACCACCGCGGCGATCGCCGCGATCACCAACAGATTGATCGGCTCGAGCCGGGTGAGAATCCGCGGGAACGCCGCGGGCACAGCAACACCCAGCGCGCAGAACATCGCCGCGAAGTTGGCCCAACCCCAGTACTCGAACGGGCGATCGGTCGCGATGCCTGGTAGTAGCGCTCCTGCACCAGCAAGTAGCCGTCGTACCACCAGAATCCGTACGCGGTGAAGATCCCGGCGACGATCAGTGCACCGATCAGCGCGCCGACGAACGGCAGAATCCTCCGTCCGGCGATCAGTACCGCGACGGCGGGCAGGCCCATCAGCACCAACCCGTAGTTCAGGTACACGCCGAAACCGAGCAACACTCCCGCGCCGATCGACGCGGGCCACAGGTAGCGCTTCGTGGAGATCGCCAGCAGCGCAATTCCCCACGCGGCGACACCTGCGTAGAACGCATCGGCCGAGACGGCGATCCAGATTGCCGCCGGGGCGATCGCCACGAACGGTGCTGCACGCCGTGCGATGTTCTCGTCGCCGAGTACCCGGAGTGTGAGTACCAGCGCCACAGCGGCACTCGTACCGACCAGCACGCAGAGCGTCGCCGCCCAGGCTCCACCGCCGAGGCCGAGACGGTCGAGCCACACGAAGGTGAGCAACGCGCCGGGTGGATGACCCGACACATGCGTCGTCCACGAATCGGCCTGGTAGTCCAGGATGCGATCGGAGAAGCCGCGGAGCGTGGCGGGAATGTCGGTGACGCCGGGCACTTCGTGCAAGTACTCGTCGGTCGATGCCAGCCGGTTCACGAAGCCGCGCTTCCAACCGTCCACCATCGCCAGCGACATCGTCCAGGCCGCCGACGCACCCCACACGACGAACAACAGTCGCGTCCACGACAGTCGACGTGCCACCGTCGGCCCCCACAACACCGTGGCCACGGCGATCAGGACGGCGACGGGAGTTCCCCATCCCACGTGAATCTCGCGGAAGCCGAACAGCGGTGCCGCATCGGCGAAATCGCGCACCTGCTGCGGAGTTCTGTTGATGATGGGGGTGACGAGTTCGTTGCCGAGGTACGGAACGACGAACGCGACCGCGACGAGCACGACGGCCAACGTGCCTGCGACGGCTTCTCTCCAGTAACGGATAGTCTTTTCTCCCTGCGGACTCGAGGCGAACGCGACTTCGGACCAGCATATCGACCGACGGTGATGGAGGATGAGTAGATGAACTACGACGCGACGGGGCGGGCCGAGATTGCCGTCATCGGCGGCAGCGGCTTCTACTCGTTCTTCGCGGGCGACGCCGAAGAGGTAGTGCTCGACACCCCCTACGGCGCTCCCAGCGCCCCGATCACGTTGGGCGAGGTCGAAGGTCGGCGAGTCGCGTTTCTGCCCAGACACGGCCGAAACCACGAGTTTTCACCGCACACGCTGCCGTATCGCGCCAACATGTGGGCGCTGCGGATGCTCGGGGTGAGGCGAGTGCTCGCGCCGTGTGCGGTCGGATCCCTGGTGTCCGAGTACGGCCCGGGCACCGTCGTGATTCCCGATCAGCTCGTCGACCGAACCTCAGGGCGTGCACAGACCTACTTCGACGAGGGCGGGATTCACGTCGAATTCGCAGACCCGTACTGCCCCACGCTGAGGAAGTCCGCGGTCCAGGATTCGGCGATCGACGGCGGCGTCATGGTCGTCGTCGAAGGCCCTCGGTTCTCCACTCGTGCCGAGAGCCAATGGTTCGCCCGCCAGGGTTGGACACTGGTGAACATGACCGGCCACCCCGAGGCGGTCCTGGCTCGCGAACTCGAACTCTGTTATGCACCGATCGCATTGGTGACCGACCTCGACGCCGGCATCGAATCGGGTCAGGGCGTCAAGGCGGTGGACGTGTTCGCTGAATTCCAGAAGAACATCGAGCCGCTCAAGGCACTGGTGCGCTCGGCCATCTCCGACGCTCCCACCGGCGACTGCCCCACGTGTCGGGTGCACACCGGCCTCACGCTGCCGATCGAACTGCCATGACGCGGGTACTGCTCACCGGCGCAGCCGGATTCATCGGCGGCCACATTCTCGATGCGGCCGCCGTCTCCGGCCACGAGGTGGTTGCCGTCGACGCCATGCTGGAATCGGCTCACGGCCCAGGAGCGCGAGCCGACGGCATCATCGATCTCGATGTACGCGACAAGGACTCGCTCGTCGACGTACTGCGCGGGGTGGATGTCGTGTGTCACCAGGCCGCCGTCGTCGGAGCCGGAGTCGATGCCGCGGATGCCCCGGCCTACGCCAGCCACAACGACTACGGGACGGCGGTTCTGCTCGCCGCGATGTACGAGGCAGGCTGTTCCCGACTGGTTCTCGCTTCCTCGATGGTGGTCTACGGCGAGGGGCGATACCTCAATTCCTCGGGCGAAACCGTCGTTCCGCCTCCCCGCACCCGCGCCGATCTCGACGCAGGATTGTTCGACAATCGCGACCCGCGGTCCGGTGAGCCACTCGATTGGCTTCTGGTGGAAGAGGATTCGCTACTCGAGCCCAGGAGCATCTACGCCGCGAGCAAACTGGCACAGGAGAACTACGCCTCCGCCTGGGCGCTCGCCACGGGCGGCTCCGTGGTCGCACTGCGGTACCACAACGTCTACGGACCACACATGCCGCGCAACACCCCGTATTCCGGTGTGGCCGCGATGTTCCGGTCGTCTCTGGAACTCGGTCAGGCCCCGACCGTGTACGAGGACGGCAAGCAGGCCCGCGATTTCGTGCACGTTCACGACGTAGCGGCCGCCAACATCGCGTCGATCGAGGCGGAGGTAGACGGTTTCACCGCCCTCAACGTCTGCTCGGGGCAGCCGATCACCATCGGGCG
>NZ_BAOX01000140.1:0-12061 GCF_000813105.1 Rhodococcus sp. BS-15
CTCTCGCGGCATGGCAGCCACTAGGGTCTGGGGGGGGTAGCTCGCGTCGGACACCGAGCTCGAGATGCTTGAGGAGCACAGATGATCAATGCCATCGTCTTGATCGACGCCGAGGCCGACTTGATTCCGGAGGCGGCGCAGGCCGTAGCCGATGTCGACGGGGTGTCGGAGGTCTATTCGTGTGCTGGGGATGTCGATTTGATCGCCATCGTCAAGGTTCGCGATCATGCTTCGATCGCAGAGGTCATCACCAAGCACATCAATCGCGTTCGGGGTGTGCGCAGCACCACCACTCACATTGCGTTCCAGTCCTATTCGAGTTCCGATGTCGATGCGGGGTTCTCGATAGGCGAGTAGGCGCGCTCTGTGTCGGTCGGAGAGGTGTCAGTCGGCGAGTTCGGTGGTGCATCGACCCCAGTCGGCGAGTAACCGTGCTGCCGCGCCTGAATCGACTGCCTTTGCGGCAGTGGCCAATCCGGCTTCGATCCGGGCGTGGAGGTCGTCGGACACGCCGTGGTGCGCTGCCATGCTGCGGCGGCATTGAGCAGTACTGCGTCGCGGACGGGGCCGTGTTCACCGGCGAACACGCGGTGCGCCACGGCCGCGTTGAATTCTGCGTCTCCGCCTCTGAGAGCTTCGATGGGCGCTCGGGCGATGCCGTAATCGAGGGGGTCGATCGTCTCGACGGTCACCGAGCCACCGGACACCACGTGCACGGTCGTGGTGGTGGACAGGGTGATCTCGTCCAGTCCGTCGTCGCCGCGGACGACCAGGACCGAGCTACCACGTCCGGCGAACACGTCGGCCATCACGGGAGCCAGACTCTCGAACGCGCAGCCGATCAGGCCTGCGCGCGGGCGGCCGGGGTTGGTCAGTGGCCCCAGCACGTTGAACACCGTCGGGATGCCGATCTCTTTGCGTGGTGCCGCGGCGAAGCGCAGTGCAGGATGGTGGATCGGCGCGAAGCAGAATCCGATACCGACCTGTTCGACGCTCGATGCGACGGCGTCGGCTCCGAGAGTCACCCGCACACCCAGCGCTTCGAGGACATCGGTCGTGCCGCTCTTGGACGACGCTGCGCGGTTGCCGTGCTTGACCACTCGCACCCCGCTGGCGGCAACGACGATCGCGGCCATGGTGGAGATGTTGACGGTGTCTGCCCCGTCACCTCCGGTGCCCACGACGTCGACGGCGTCGGTGTCGGTGTCCACCAGCACCGCATGCGCGAGCATGGACTCGGCCAGACCGCTCACCTCGGCCGGAGTCGGCCCTTTCATCCTGAGTGCGACCCCGAAGGCAGCGATCTGGGCGGCGCTCGCATTATCGGCCATGATCTCGTCCATCGCCCAGCCGGTGTCGGCGCTGGACAGGTCGGTGTGCGTCGTCAACGCGCCGAGAATTCGACGCCAGGTACGCGGCTGTTCGTCGCTGATCGCTGCGGTCATGGTGGTTCTGCCGTGCCCTTCTGCCGTCGATGCACTCGGTGCCCTGGAAGCTTAGCCAGACGCCGCGTCGGGCTGTGCGGGCTGCAGTGCGTCCCACCCGAGCACGGCTCCCCCCTCGACGCTGGGCGAGGCCCGCCATGCGAGAACGCTCCTGCGAGCAGTGCAAGGCGTCGAGCACCTGAACCCGTTGCAGAACCAGAGGCACACCGTCGTCCACCCGAGGGCGGTAGCCGGTGCTCTCCGGTAGTTCGGCGGCCGGTCCCACTTCGTAGCCGTCCTGAGCCGCAACCGCTGCAGCGTCATCGACCTGGTTGGAGGGCAACACCAGATGATGGCGGAGCACCACGTCTGCCGCTTCCGTCCACGCCGGCTGGGTCCTCGCTGCTTCGTCGAGCACGGCCGAGCATGCCTGTGCATCGTCGAAGCAACTCGCCACTGTCACGAGGTCGTCGCGGGTGGGGTCAAGAGGTTCTGCCGTCGATCGCGAGAACAGTCTCCGAAACCATCCACCCTCGGTGCGCTTTGCCATGAGGCCAGCCTTGCACGACTGGACCCTACCGGCCCGTACAGGCCCTCTGACCAGCACGGGAACAAGGACGCACCTGGATTCGTTCCGACGCGACGCGCCAAGAGCGGACCCGGATATGCCTTCCGTACTACGACGGGTCATACTTCTCTTTGTGACGAGCGCTGTAGGGACTCAAGGATCGGCAATCACCCAACGCGTGCACTCGCTGAACCGTCCCAATATGGTCAGCGTCGGCACGATCGTGTGGCTGTCGAGTGAACTCATGTTCTTCGCCGGGCTGTTTGCGATGTACTTCGTCGCACGCGCCCAAGCGAATGGAATCTGGCCGCCGGAGCCGACGGAGCTGAACCTCGCTCTCGCTGTGCCGGTGACTGCGGTGCTGATCGCATCGTCGTTCACCTGCCAGCTGGGTGTGTTCGCCGCCGAGCGAGGTGACGTCTTCGGACTGCGCCGCTGGTACATCATCACTCTGGTGATGGGCACGTTCTTCGTGGCCGGCCAGGCGTACGAGTACTACCACATGGTCCACGAGGGCACGACGATCTCGAGCAGCGTGTACGGCTCGGTCTTCTACATCACGACCGGCTTCCACGGACTGCACGTGATCGGCGGACTCATCGCCTTCGTCTTCCTGATCACCAGAACTCTGGTCAGCAAGTTCACGCCCGCGCAGGCCACCGCCGCCATCGTCGTTTCGTATTACTGGCACTTCGTCGACATCGTCTGGATTGCCCTCTTCGCAACTATCTACTTCATCCGCTAGTGACAGTCAGCACGCCAAAGATAACGAGCGAACGGATTCAGCCCCCGACGTTCGGTCCGTCCCGACACGACAAGGGATAGAAGATGAGTTCATCTCCCCCAGCAGCATCCGACGACAACGCCGCCTCCAAGACGAGACGGCAGCGTAAGACGCGCCGACGCATCACCGGTGCGCTCGTTCTGATGATGGGCCTTCTGAGCGCAGGATTCCTCGCTTCGGCTCTGACGCCGACTCCGCAGGTCGCGACCGCCGATACCGATTCGGCAGCGCTGATCCGCGAGGGCAAGCAGCTCTACGACACGTCCTGCGTCACGTGCCACGGTGCAAACCTGCAGGGTGTTCAGGATCGCGGACCGAGCCTCATCGGCGTCGGCGAAGCGGCCGTGTACTTCCAGGTGTCGAGTGGTCGTATGCCTGCCGTTCGCAACGAGGCACAGGCAATCCGCAAGCCACCGAAGTTCGACGACAAGCAGATCGACGCCCTCGGTGCCTACATCCAGGCCAACGGTGGCGGACCGACGGTGCTCCTCGACGAGAACGGCGAGATCGCTCAGGAGTCGCTGCGCGGCAACGACATCGGACGTGGAAGCGAGTTGTTCCGTCTCAACTGCGCCTCCTGCCACAACTTCACCGGCCTCGGCGGAGCTCTCTCCTCGGGCAAGTTCGCACCCCCGCTCGGACCCGCAAACGAGCAGGAGATCTACACCGCGATGGTCACCGGTCCGCAGAACATGCCGAAGTTCTCCGATCGTCAGCTGACGCTGGAAGAGAAGTCCGACATCATCGCCTACATCAAGTCGTCCACCGAGACGCTGCCCGCAGGCGGTTGGAGCATCGGCGGATTCGGTCCCGGTACCGAGATGATCGCTATCTGGACGGTCGGCATCATCGCCGTCGTCGGAGCAACTTTGTGGATCGGAGCTAGATCATGACCGACGGCGATTCCGGCCGTAAGGACGCGAACAACGACGACGAAGCCGGACGCAAGGATGCACCCGGCACCGAGGGCGTGAACGCGGACAAGAAGTACACCGACGAGGAACTCGCCGCGCTCAGCCGCGACGACCTGGTCAAACTGGGCACCAACCTCGACGGTGTCGACGTCGCTTTCCGCCGCAACCGTTGGGCTGTGGAAGGTACTCGCGCCGAGAAGCGTGCCGAGCGCAGCGTCGCGATCTGGTTCGCGATCGCCGGCCTCGCCGCTGTCGCTTTCATCGGCATCTACCTGTTTTGGCCGTGGCAGTACGCCGGTATCGGCGAAGAGAACTACATCGCCTACTCGCTGTACACCCCGCTCATCGGCGGAACGATGGGCCTGGCGATCCTCGCCGTCGGTATCGGTGCGGTGCAGTTCACCAAGAAGTTCATCCCCGAAGAGGTCTCAATCCAGGACCGTCACGACGGCGGTTCGTCGGAGACGGACCGCAAGACGCTCGTGGCAGAGCTCGGCGACTCCCTCGACACGTCGACCATCGGTCGTCGCAAGGTGATCAAGCGCTCGCTCTACTTCGGCGGCGGCGCGCTGGGCATCATGGCACTGCTCCCCCTCGGCGGACTGATCAAGAACCCCTGGGCCAAGGGCGAAGATTCGCCGTTGTGGGTATCCGGCTGGACTCCTCGCTACGATGGAGAGACCATCTACCTCCGACGAGACACCGGGCGACCGGAAGATGTCGTTCTCGTTCGGCCCGAGGACTTGGACGCTGGTGCCATGGAGACCGTATTCCCGTTCCGTGAAGCGGACCGCGAGAGCGAGCACGATCTGCTCGTTTCTCTGCGTGGAATTCGTAACTCGGTCATGCTCATCCGCCTTCGCTCGGACGACGCCAGCACGGTCGTCAAGCGCAAGGGCCAGGAAAGCTTCAATTACGGCGATTACTTCGCCTACTCCAAGATCTGCACGCACCTGGGTTGCCCGACATCGTTGTACGAGCAGCAGACCAACCGAATTCTGTGCCCTTGCCACCAGTCGCAGTTCAACGCGCTCGAGTACGGCAAGCCGATCTTCGGACCGGCTGCGCGTGCGCTGCCCCAACTTCCCATCACTGTCAACGAAGAGGGATTCCTCGTCGCTTCGGGAGACTTCACCGAAGCACTGGGACCCGCCTTCTGGGAACGTCGTCCGGAGCGTGACTCATGAGTACATTGCAAACCCTCGCCGCCAAGCAGGCCGACGGCGTAGACAGTCGCTACCACCTGGCACCTGGACTGCGGCGCCAGATCAACAAGGTATTCCCCACCCACTGGTCGTTCCTGCTCGGCGAGATCGCGCTGTACAGCTTCGTCATCCTGCTGATCTCGGGCGTGTTCCTCACCCTGTTCTTCGATCCGTCGCTCAGCGAGGTCGTGTACGAAGGTGCGTACACCCCGCTCAACGGCGTGACGATGTCCAAGGCATACGCGACCGCTCTCGACATCACGTTCGAGGTTCGCGGCGGTCTGTTCATGCGGCAGATTCACCACTGGGCCGCCCTGATGTTCGCGGCCTCGATCATCGTGCACATGATGCGTATCTTCTTCACCGGCGCGTTCCGTCGCCCGCGTGAGGCCAACTGGGTCATCGGCTGCCTGCTGCTCATCCTCGCGATGTTCGAGGGCTTCTTCGGCTACTCGCTCCCCGACGATCTGCTCTCCGGCACCGGCCTCCGCGCAGCTCTCGGTGGCATCACGATGAGCATCCCGATCATCGGTACGTGGATGCACTGGCTCATCTTCGACGGCGACTTCCCCGGCACGATCATCATCCCGCGCCTGTACGTCGCTCACGTTCTTCTTCTACCGGCCATCATTCTGGCGCTGATCGCAGCCCACCTGGCCCTGGTCTGGTACCAGAAGCACACGCAGTTCCCCGGACCCGGCCGCACGGAGCAAAACGTCGTCGGCGTTCGTATTCTCCCGGTTTTCGCAGTCAAGTCCGGTGCCTTCTTCGCCGTCACCTTCGGTGTGCTGGCAGCAATGGGTGGACTGCTTCAGATCAACCCGATCTGGAATCTCGGACCGTACAACCCGTCGCAAGTGTCGGCAGGCGTTCAGCCCGACTTCTATCTGATGTGGACCGATGGCATGGCCCGACTGTGGCCTGCCTGGGAGATATACATCGCCGGGCGCTACACCATCCCGGCAGTGTTCTGGGTGGCAGTGATCATGGGTCTCGTCTTCACCGTGATGATCGCCTACCCGTGGATCGAGAAGCGTCTCACCGGAGACACTGCGCATCACAACCTGCTGCAGCGTCCCCGCGACGTTCCGGTGCGTACCGCGATCGGCGCGATGGCTCTCACGTTCTACGTGATCCTCACGCTCTCGTGCATCAACGACCTCATCGCGTACAAGTTCGACATCTCTCTCAACGCGATGACGTGGATCGGTCGTATCGGAATTCTCACCATGCCTCCGCTCGCGTACTTCATCGCATACCGATTCTGCATCGGCTTGCAGCGCAGTGACCGGGCAGTTCTCGAGCACGGCATCGAAACCGGAATCATCAAGCGACTCCCGCACGGCCAGTACGTGGAGATCCACCAGCCGCTCGGACCGGTCGACGATCACGGACACCCGATCCCCCTCGATTACCAGGGCGCACCCGTTCCCAAGAAAATGAACAAGCTCGGCTCGGCCGGAAAGCCCGGCTCGGGATCGCTGTTCAGCCCGGATCCGGTGGCACAGAGCAAGGCTCTCGAAGACGCCCATCACAAGGGTGAACACGAACAGCTCACGATGCTCCGCAACTACCAGGCGGGCATTCACGGCAACGGCCACGCGAACGGTAACGGTCACTCGAACGGAAATGGCCACTCGAACGGTAACGGCCATGCGAATGGCAACGGACACTCGAACGGCAACGGCAATGGACTCCACTCGGACGAGGACACTGCAATCGCTTCGGGTCGAAGCGACAACGACAGAGAACGCTGACATCTGACAGAGTCCGAAAAGAGGGCGACACCGGCAACGGTGTCGCCCTCTTTCTCGTCTGCGAACATCATCCGGGGTCGACCCCTCGCGCACCCTCTGGAGCAGTACGGCTCCACGTGGACGGGAAGGACCTGAGGGCCCCTCCCCTCCCCCACCGGCGGATGACCCGCCCGGTGTATCGACCGATCTCGGCTCAGGGGTTCGCCACAACCGGTATTACTATCGGTCTCATGGTCCGTATTCCCCTCACCCCCGGCGAACTCGCCCGAGGTGCCAGGCTCGGCTCTGCTCTCCGTCATGCCCGTGGTGGCCGAACCATGACCGACGTCGCCGATACGGCCGGCATCTCGGTCGAAACTCTGCGAAAGATCGAGACCGGCCGAATTCCGACGCCTGCATTCTTCACCGTCGCCGCGTTGTGCGGTGCGCTGAACATCTCTCTCGATTCGCTTGCCGATTCGACGTCCAGCTCCGTTCGGCCCCACTCGGAGGCCGACGTCTCCTGAGGGCTCCACCTCTCCCGTTCACCTCACAGCGCCGTGAGTCGACCATTCCGTCCGGCCTGTGGTCCAAACAGCAGAAAAGGGCCCCGGTCGCTCGTGAGAACGACCGGGGCCCTTTTCTGGTGCAACTGGTGGAAGTCAGTGGCGCTCGGCACCTACGTGGTACTCGAAGACCAAACCTGCCGCCGCAACGATGACGCACACGACGCCCAGCGCGATGAGCCACGGCTGGAAGAAGGCGAAGCCGATGGCGGTGACGGCTGCGAAGGCCGCCAGCACGATCGGCCAGAAGCTGCCGGGGCTGAAGAAGCCCAAGTCGCCTGCACCGTCGCTCACCTCGGCGTCGTCGAAGTCCTCGGGGCGTGTGTCGAGGCGTCGGGCGACGAACCTGAAGTAGGTACCGATGATCAGTGTCAGACCCACCGACAGGAAGATCGCGGTGACTCCTGCCCACTCCACTCCTGTGCGGCTCAGGCCCGTGAACAACGTGTACACGATGCCGACCAGGAGGAAGAAGACAGTGAGGATTTCGAAGATCTTGGCTTCGATTTTCATATCAGCATGCTTCCTTGGTCAGTTGCCTTCAGCGACAGCGGCTGTTCGGAGGGTGCGGTCGGTCGCGAACGGCGCGGTGCTCGTTGCGAGGGGGCTCTCGCCGATGGCTTCGAGTGCCTGCGCGTTGGTCAGCGCTTCTCCGCCTTCGGACAGGGGCTTGCGAAGCTCGATGTACTGCTCGAACCGCTCCGGAGAGACGGCACGAACCTCGAAGTTCATCATCGAGTGGAAGGTGCCACACATCTCGGTGCACCGTCCGACGAAGGAGCCTTCGCGTTCGATTTCGCTGATCTGGAAGACGTTGTCGGAGTGGTTCTCCTCGGGGTTCGGGAGAACGTCACGCTTGAACAGGAATTCCGGAACCCAGAATCCGTGGATGACGTCCGAGGACGCGAGCACGAACTCGATGCGCTTGCCGGTCGGCAGAACAAGCACCGGGATCTCTTCGCTGGAGCCGACCGTTTCGATCTTGTTGTAGTGCAGGTACGACAGATCCTGCGTGGATGCTCCGTTGATCGGTCCCGGAACGAACTCACCGTCCTCGCTGCCCTCGGCACCTTCACCCGGGGTGGCGGCGGCCTCGGCGGCAGCCTGCTCTTCCTCGTCGGTGCCCTCGTACTTCGCGGCACCGTCCTTGAGATCGATGGTCCGGTACCCGAACTTCCAGTTCCACTGGTACGCCGTGACATCGACCTGGACGTCGGGATCGGCCTGCTTCTCGTCGACGTAGTTCTGCACCACGACGGTGAAGTAGAACAGCACGGCGATGATCACGAACGGAACCGCCGTGTAGAACAGCTCGAGCGGTACGTTGTAGGCCGTCTGGCGGGGGAACTCCGGTGAGCTCTTCTTCTTGCGGTGGAACAGCACCACCCAGAAGATGAGAACCCACACGATGATGCCCATGACCAGGGCTGCAATGACCGACCACGTCCACAGGTCGCCGATGCGTCGCCCCTGAGGGGTGACGCCCGAGGCGAAACCGAAATTGAGTACGTTGTCGCTGCTGATGGAACAGCCCGACAGCATCAACGCGGCTACACCGAGAAATGCTGTCAGCCCCGCTCGCCGAAGGATCCGACTCTGCGCCACGTTCACGCCTTCCTGATTGCCCACCACTGAAGAATAAGGCTTCCACATGGAGATGCCCGAGTACTACGCAGCGTAGACCAAAGCCGGCGGAGAACCACCCTTGGGTCGTTACCTACGTCCGAGCGTGTCTGCGGCATACTCGGATCCTGATCTACAGTCCCGCTGACGACACTCGCGGAGACCAGGACCCCTGCACTGTCCCCAACTGCGAGAAGAGGTAGCAGACGCTGTGTGTGGACTGCTCGGAGTACTCACGTCTCACGGAACGACCGCCGCCGGAGTCGAACTCGTGGCTTCGGCGACCCATTGCATGCGACACCGCGGTCCGGACGAGCCCGGTGGCACCTGGCACGACGACGACGTCGTCTACGGCTTCAATCGGTTGTCCTTCATCGACATCGAACACTCCCATCAGCCGATGCGTTGGGGTCCGCCCGAGTCACCGAACCGGTACGCGCTCGTCTTCAACGGCGAGATCTACAACTATCTGGAACTGCGCGCCGAACTGGCTCGCGACCACGGTGCCGAGTTCACCACCGAGGGTGACAGCGAGTCGATCGTCGCGGCCTTCCACTACTGGGGCCCTGCTGCAGTACAGCGACTGCGAGGCATGTTCGCATTCGCCGTCTGGGACACCGAGACCCGCGAGATGTTCATCGCCCGCGATCCCTTCGGCATCAAGCCGCTGTTCCTGGCCACCGGTCCTGGCGGCACCGCGTTCGGTAGTGAGAAGAAGAGCGTGCTCGAGCTGATGGAGCTGCTCGGAGTCGACACAGATCTCGACCCGCGCGCCATCGAGCACTACACCGTGCTGCAGTACGTCCCCGAGCCCGAAACCCTGCACGCAGGCGTTCGTCGGCTCGAATCCGGTTGCTATGCCACCCTGTCCCCCGGTACGCCGGCGAAGGTCACCCGGTACTTCACACCGAAGTTTCCGGTGCAGCCCTTCGCGCCCGGCAGCGAGAAGGCGCGCTACCAGGAGATCGCCGAGGCACTCGAGGACTCGGTTGCCAAACACATGCGCGCCGACGTCACCGTCGGCTCGTTTCTCTCCGGCGGCATCGATTCGACGGCCATCGCGGCTCTGGCGATTCGTCACAATCCCGACCTGATCACGTTCACCACCGGATTCGAGCGCGAGGGCTACTCCGAGGTCGACGTGGCAGCGGAGTCGGCGGCCGCCATCGGTGCCCGGCACATCGTGAAGGTCGTCGGGCCCGAAGAGTTCGCAGCGTCCATCCCCGAGATCGTCTGGTATCTGGACGATCCTGTGGCCGACCCTGCGTTGGTGCCGCTGTACTTCGTCGCCAAGGAAGCACGCAAGCACGTGAAGGTCGTGCTCTCCGGTGAAGGTGCGGACGAGTTGTTCGGCGGCTACACCATCTACCGCGAACCGCTGTCGTTGAAGCCGTTCGAGTCGCTTCCCGCCTTCCTTCGACGTGCGGCCGGCTCGTTGAGCGAGCGAATCCCGGAGCACGCGCGGCAAGAGCCTGCTCAACCGTGGGTCGATGACTCTCGAAGAGCGGTACTACGGCAACGCTCGCAGCTTCAACGACGCGCAGTTGCGTTCGGTGTTGCGTGAGTTCCGATCCGAGTGGACCCATCAGGACGTCACCGCGCCGATCTACGCGCAGTCGCAGGGATGGGATCCGGTGGCTCGTATGCAGCACCTGGATCTGTTCACCTGGTTGCGCGGCGACATTCTGGTCAAGGCAGACAAGATCACCATGGCGAACTCACTCGAGCTGCGAGTCCCGTTCCTGGACTCCGAGGTCTACAAGGTCGCCGAGAAGCTCCCGCTCGAGCAGAAGATCACCAAGAGCACCACCAAGTACGCTCTGCGTCAGGCACTCGAGGGAATCGTTCCCGGTCATGTACTGCATCGCGCCAAGCTGGGATTCCCTGTGCCACTGCGCCATTGGCTGCGTGGCACGGAACTCTTCGACTGGGCGCACCAGCAGATCGCCGATTCGCAGACCGATCACCTGCTGAACAAGGCCGCCGTCGTCGCCATGCTCGACGACCACCGCGCCGGCAAGTCCGATCACAGCCGTCGACTGTGGACGCTGCTGATCTTCATGGTGTGGCACGGGATCTTCGTCGAGAAGCGCATCGTGCCGCAGATCGCCGAACCGGAGTACCCGGTCAACATCTGATCGACGTCACCTCGCCGCCCCTGATACATCGGGGCGGCGAGATCGGCCTCAGACTGAGAGCAGCGCCCCGATCTCCTCGCCCGCTTCGGCACCGTAGGCCGCGGTCAGACGCTTGATCGCGTCGTCGCGGTTGAGCTCCCATTCCTGAGTGCCGGTGGTCTCGAGTACCAACACGGCCACGAGCGAACCGAGTTGCGCTGCACGTTCGATGCTGGCTCCGCCCATGTGCGCCGTGAGGAAACCTGCTCGGAAGCCGTCGCCGACACCGGTCGGGTCGACCTTGCTCGTCTCGGGTACGACACCGATGTGGGTGTGTTCGCCGCCCTTGGCGACGATGTCGACGCCGCGCTTACCCAGGGTGGTGATTCGCAGATCCACCTTCGCCGCGATGTCTGCGTCGGACATGCCGGTCTTCTGCTTGAGGAGGGCCCATTCGTACTCGTTGGTGAACAGGTACGCGGCACCGTCGATCAAGTCGGTAGCCTGCGCGGCGTCGAGTCGGGCGAGCTGCTGCGACGGGTCGGCCGCGAACGGGATGCCGGCCGCGCGGCACTGGGCCGTGTGCGCCGTCATGGCGTCGGGGTCGTTGGCACCGATCAGAACCAGGTCCATCTCGTGCTGCGCTGCGAGGGCCTCGATGGAAATATCGCGGGCCTCGCTCATCGCGCCGGGGTAGAACGACGCGATCTGCGCCATGTCCTCGTCCGTGGTGCAGACGAAGCGGGCAGTGTGGGCGGTGGCGGACACACTCACGCCACTGCAGTCGACTCCGTGCTCTTCGAGCCAGGTCCGGTATTCGGCGAAGTCCGGTCCCACAGCTCCGACGAGCAGTGGCGAACCGCCGAGAACTCCGAGTGCGTACGCGATGTTTCCGCCGACGCCTCCCTTGCGGATGACCAGATCGTCGACCAGAAAGCTCAACGAGATGTTCGAGAGCTGGTCGGCGACGATCTGCTCGGCGAACCGTCCGGAGAATCGCATCAGATGGTCGGTCGCTATCGAGCCGGATACCGCGAGAGTCACGAAGGAGGGCCTTTCGGTTCGTAAATGCTGGGGAGCTGATGGGCAGACACGACTGTGACCGATACACGCATGCGTGTATC
>NZ_BAOX01000139.1:0-12171 GCF_000813105.1 Rhodococcus sp. BS-15
CGAGGAGGGTCAGATTCTGCTCGACGACGTCGAGCAGAATTTCGCCGGACCTGGCGAGGCCATGACTGCCGGAATCGGCATGGTGCATCAGCACTTCATGTTGATTCCGGTGTTCACCGTTGCCGAGAACATCGTGCTCGGTAACGAAACCACCTCGCTCGGTGGACGACTCGACCTCGTGGCAGCGCGGAAGCTGGTGCGGGAGATATCCGCGAGGTTCGGCTTCGACCTCGATCCCGATGCTCTCGTCGACGACCTCCCCGTCGGCGTGCAGCAGCGGGTCGAGATCGTCAAAGCACTCTCTCGTGAGGCGAAGGTGCTCGTGTTCGACGAGCCGACAGCCGTCCTGACGCCGCAGGAAACCGACGATCTGATGCGGATCATGCGGGAACTCGCGGCGTCGGGCACCACGATCGTCTTCATCACCCACAAGCTGCGCGAAGTACGCGAAGTGGCCGACAAGATCACCGTCATCCGGCTCGGCAAGGTCGTCGGCGAAGCGAAGCCGACCGCCAGCAACACCGAGCTCGCCGCACTGATGGTGGGACGCGATGTGCAGCTGAGGGTCTCGAAGGACCCGGCCACGCCCGGGGACGCGGCACTGGTGATCGAGAACCTGTCGGTGTTCGACGCCCAGGGCAACAAGACCGTCGACGACGTCAGCCTCGAAGTCGCGGCGGGAGAGATCCTCGCCATCGCCGGCGTGCAGGGAAACGGTCAGACCGAGTTCGTCGAAGCGCTACTCGGCCTGCAGGACAACGTATCCGGCAAGATCAGTCTCGACGGCAACTCGCTCGTCGGGTCGACGGTGCAGGACGTGCTCGACGCAGGCGTCGGCTTCGTCCCCGAGGACCGCACCGTCGACGGACTGGTGGGTGAATTCTCCATCGCCGAGAACCTGATGCTCGATCGCTCCAACAGCATGCCGTTCGTGCGGCGCGGCGCGGTGCAACGTGAGTATCTGGACACGTTCGCGTCGGAGAAGCTCAGTGAATTCGACGTTCGCGCACCGGGAATCGGCACCGCCGTCGGACGCCTCTCCGGTGGCAACCAGCAGAAGGTGGTGCTTGCGCGAGAACTGAGCCGTGATCTGCGACTGTTCGTCGCAGCGCAGCCGACTCGTGGAATCGATGTCGGATCCATCGAATTCGTGCACAAACGCATCGTCGCCACCCGGGACTCGGGGATCCCGGTCATCGTGGTGTCGAGCGAACTCGATGAGGTCGCCGCACTGGCCGACCGCATCGCCGTCATGTATCGAGGAGCAATCGTGGGAATCGTCCCCGGGGATACATCCCGCGAAACACTCGGCTTGATGATGGGCGGTGAGCGCAGTGAGTGAGGCCGAGCAGCCGTCGAGGTCTCATGTCGTGTTGCGGCAGATCTTCACCGGCAGCGCGATCATCTCGGTTCTCGCGGTACTCCTCGCGCTGATCGTCGGTGCGGTGCTCATCGCCGCCACCAACTCCGGCGTACAGGAATCGGCCGGGTACTTCTTCTCCCGTCCCTCGGACATGCTGACGGCGATCTGGGATTCCGTTGCGGGAGCGTACTCCTCGCTGTTCCAGGGCTCCGTGTACAACTTCCGGCGCCCCGGATTCGAGAACGGCATCCGGCCGCTGATGGAGACGCTGACGTTCGCGACCCCGCTGATCGTTGCGGGACTCGGTGTGGCACTGGCGTTCCGCGTCGGAATGTTCAACATCGGTGGCCGCGGACAGATGCTGATCGCCGCGGCGTGCGCAGGCTGGGTGGGATTCGGAGTGAACCTGCCCGCGGGTATCCACCTGCTGGTGGCCGTCGTCGCCGGAGTCCTGGGCGGTGCAGTGTGGGGCGGTATTGCCGGATTCCTCAAGGCGCGCACCGGCGCTCACGAAGTGATCGTCACCATCATGCTCAACTACATCGCGTTCTACCTCGTCGCGTACCTGCTGCGTACTCCCGGTGCTCTGCAGGCGCCGGGATCGAACAATCCCAAGACCGCGCCCATCGCGTCGACTGCGGTGTTCCCCAAGCTCTTCGGCGACCGCTACAGCCTGCACCTCGGATTCGTGCTGGTGATCATTGTCACGATCGCGGTGTGGTGGCTGCTCGAGCGATCGAGTCTCGGCTTCCGCTTCCGCGCCGTCGGCGAGAATCCGCACGCGTCCCGCGTCGCAGGCATGAACGTCAACCGGATCTACCTGTACGCGATGATCCTGTCGGGCGCACTGGTCGGCTTGGCCGGAGTGGCGCAGGTGCTCGGCACCGTCACCACCGGTTTCAGCGCAGACATCGACGCCGGAATCGGATTCGACGCCATCACCGTCGCACTGCTCGGCCGATCGAAACCCTGGGGAGTGTTCTTCGCGGGAATCCTGTTCGGCGCGTTCAAGGCCGGCGGGTTCGCCATGCAGGCAGCCGAGGGCGTACCCATCGACATCGTGCTCGTCGTGCAGTCGGTGATCGTGTTGTTCATCGCCGCGCCGCCACTGGTCCGAGCGGTGTTCCGATTGCCCAAACCAGGTGAAGAGAAACTCGCGAAAGCCGAGACCGCGAAGGTGGGTGCACTGTGACCACCTCTACCGAGTCCGTCGGTGCCCCCGCCGAGGCGGTACTCGGGCGCAGCTGGAAGGTGCCGTCGATCCTCGGAGTCGTGACACTGCTCGCACTGGTGCTGTTCGTCGTCAAGAAGGGCTCGGGGACAAGCACATTCGCCTTGGCGTCGGAGGACGACTTCTTCGCACTGCCGGCCGTGGGCGTGCCGTCGTTCGGCACCGGTCTCGTCGTGGTGGTGCTGCTGGCCGTCATCACCGCCTACGCGACGTTCCTGGCCGCGCAGCACCGCTCGACGCCATTGTGGCTGCTCGCGGTGTTCGCCGTGCTGTTCGTCTTCGGATTCCTGGCCTGGGCCGCGGACGGTGAGACCATCCCCGTTCCCGGATTGCTCATCGGCGCAGTCGCTCTGAGCACCCCACTGATCTTCGGCGCCATGGGCGGTGTGATCTCCGAACGCGTCGGCGTCATCAACATCGCCATCGAAGGTCAGCTGCTCGCAGGTGCTTTCGTCAGCGCCGTCGTCGCGTCGATCACCGGCTCCACGTACGTCGCGCTGCTCGCTGCGCTGGTTGCCGGCGCGTTGACCGCGTCCCTGTTGGCTGTGTTCTCGATCCGCTACTTCGTCAACCAGGTCATCGTGGGTGTGGTGCTCAACGTGCTGGTCGTCGGACTGACCAGCTTCCTGTACTCGGTGGTGCTCACCAAGAACACCGAGACACTCAACTCACCACCGCGTTTCGGGCGAATCGACATTCCGGTGCTCTCGCAGATTCCGATTCTCGGCCCGGTGCTGTTCCGTCAGACACTGATCGTGTACCTGATGTACATCGCCGTCGCGCTCGTGTTCTTCGGGCTGTTCCACACCAAATGGGGTCTGCGACTGCGTGCCGTGGGTGAGCATCCGCAAGCTGCCGACACCGTGGGAATCAATGTAGCCCGCACCCGATTCTGGAACGTCTGCCTCGCCGGTGCCATCGCCGGACTCGGTGGCGCGTACTTCACGCTCGGCTCCGTCGGAGCGTTCGGCAAGGAGATGACGGCGGGTGCCGGCTACATCGCTCTCGCCGCCGTGATCTTCGGCCGCTGGGATCCGGTACGTGCGACGCTGGCCGCACTGCTCTTCGGGTTCGCGTCGAATCTGCAGAACGTACTGGGCATCATCGGCTCGCCGGTACCCAGCGAGTTCATGCTGATGCTGCCGTACGTGGTGACCATTTTCGCCGTCGCGGGCCTGGTGGGCCACGTCCGAGGGCCCGCCGCAGCCGGCAAACCGTATGCGTCCCGAAGTTAGCGTCCGCACTACCTGACTCGGCGGTAGGGTCGCTGTCCGTTGTGACCGCTTTCACTGTAGGGTTCGGTCATTGTTGCCGCAGCCTTTCGAAGGAGAGCCATGAGCTTCCGCAGTCCCTTTCCCGATGTCGAGATTCCCGAACTCAGCGTCTACGACTTCCTGTTCGGATCGATCGCCGAGTCCGACCTCGACAAGCCTGCACTGATCGACGGAACGTCGGGTGCGGTCACCACCTACAAGTCTCTGATCGGTCAGATCGACGCCATCGCAGGCGCTCTGGCCGCACGCGGACTCGAGGTCGGCGACGTCGTCGGACTCCACTCGCCGAACGTGCCCGCGTTCGCGTCGGTGCTGCACGGCATCCTGCGCGCAGGCGGAACCGCAACGACCATCAACGCGCTGTACACGGCAGAGGACATCGCCAAGCAGCTCACCGGCTCGGGCGCGAAGTTCCTGTTCACCGTCTCCCCGCTGTACCCGCAGGCCAAGCCGCCGCGGAGAAGGTCGGCCTCGACGCCGATCACGTCATCGTGCTCGACGGCGCAGAGGGCCACCCCAACCTGCGCGACCTGCTCACCCAGGGCGCAACTGCCCCCGAGGTCTCGTTCGATCCGGCCACACACGTCGCAGTGCTGCCTTACTCCTCCGGTACCACGGGTGTGCCGAAGGGCGTCATCCTCACCCACCGCAACCTCGTCGCGAACGTGGCGCAGATGGAACCGCGCGTCGGAATCGACAGCGACGACGCGATCCTGGCGCTGCTGCCGTTCTTCCACATCTACGGCCTGACGGTGCTGCTCAACATCGCGCTGAAGCTGCGCGCGCATTTGGTGACCATGCCGAAGTTCGACCTCGTCGAATTCCTGCGGATCATTCAGGATCAGAAGCTGACGTACCTGTTCATCGCACCGCCGGTGGCCGTCGCGCTCGCCAAGCACCCGCTGATCGATCAGTACGACCTCTCCAGTGTGCACACCGTCTTCTCGGGGGCGGCACCGCTGGACGAGGAACTGGGCAAGGCCGTCGCGAAGCGTCTGAACACGCGGGTGCGTCAGGGCTACGGCATGAGCGAGCTCAGCCCCGTCAGCCACGCCATCCCGTTCGACCGCGATGACATGCCGCTCAGCTCGGTGGGTCAGCCGCTGGCGAACACCGAGAACAAGCTCGTCGATCCGGGCACGCTCGAGGAGATCGAGCTGCCCGCAGAGGGATTGAGCAAGCCCGGTGAACTGTGGGTCAAGGGACCGAACGTGATGGTCGGGTACCTCAACAACCCCACCGCCACCGCAGAAACCCTCGACTCCGACGGTTACCTGCACACCGGCGACATCGCCGTCGTCGACCCCGAGGGTGTCGTCTACATCGTCGACCGCCTCAAGGAACTGATCAAGTACAAGGGCTACCAGGTGCCCCCGGCCGAGCTAGAGGCATTGCTGCTCACGCACGAGGAGATCGCCGACGCCGCCGTCATCGGTGTGCTCGACGACGAGGGCGAGGAAATCCCCAAGGCATTCGTCGTCCGCCAGCAGGGCGCCACCATCGACGAGGAAGGCATCATCGCATTCGTCGCCGAGCGAGTGTCGCCGCACAAGAAGGTACGACGCGTCGAGTTCATCGACATCGTCCCGAAGTCTGCGGCCGGCAAGATTCTGCGCAAGGACCTGCGCGCCGCGGAGGCCGGAAAGTAAGACTGGCGTTCCACGACAACACCCCGTCCCACACTCGGTGGGGCGGGGTGTTGTGTTTGTGGGCCAACGTATTCGGTGGAACCTCGCACCGTTTTTCCCGACCGCGCGCCGCTGATCTGAGTTGACCGTGGGCGCGCGGTCGGCAATGGGGGTGTGAGGTTGCGTGGAACCGGGTCGGCGTTCGCTGCGTCCA
This sequence comes from Rhodococcus sp. BS-15, assembly GCF_000813105.1. NCBI lineage: Bacteria > Bacillati > Actinomycetota > Actinomycetes > Mycobacteriales > Nocardiaceae > Rhodococcus > Rhodococcus sp. BS-15. The sequence goes on from NZ_BAOX01000139.1 coordinate 5,711, forward strand.
AGGGGTGGGTGGGTTCGACGAAGGGGAGCGGTGTGAGCGTGACGCGGTGGTGGTGGGCGGCGGGTCTGGTCGGCGCGATGGTGTCGGTCGCTGGATGTGGCGGGGCGACAGAGGGTGCGCCGGTTGCAGAGCCGGCAACAAGTTCGGTGGTTGCGACGCCGGTGGCAGACGAGCCATGGGATCCCTGCACCATCGCGGACAGTGCCATCGAGGCAGCGGGATTGGATGTGGACAGCAAGAGCACGAACCTGTTCGGAGACGCGCCGTTGTCCACCGACTGGAAAACGTGCATCTGGACGGACCCTGATCCCGGGTCGTGGTTTTTCCTGGGTGTGTTCTCGGGCTTCCACTCATTGGACGATCTGCGAGGCAACGACCGCTTCGGCCAGTTCTCGAAGGTCGACGAACTGGGCGGCCATGAGTTTCTGCGCGCGGACCGTCCGGCCGGGCGAAGTTGTGGCATGGCGTTCGAAGTGGAACAGGGATTGGTGTACTTCGTTCTCGACACTCGCGCGGCGAGCGAGCCAGAACGAGATCCGTGTGTGGAAATCGAGAACATTGCGCGCACCACGCGCGCATCGCTGCCACCTGTTTCGAACTGAACTGAACTGAAGGCCATGACTATGGGACAAAACCCTGGGGATCTGTTCGACTCGATGCAGTACTGGCGACACCTGTCGGATCAGGCCGAAGCCGGAGTTCTGGAGATACCGGAAGATGTTGCGGCGCAGTGTGACGCCGCATGCGCCACGTACATTGCCCACCTGGAGGGCATGGTGCAACAGACGGAGTTTCTCGTCGATCTCGACGCATTCGGCACGCTTCCTTCGGCTCAGCAGCTGGGTCGCAAGTTCAAGCGACTCGCTGATGGGGAAGAACGGTCGGCGGCTGTTGCGATCAGGCAGCACATCGAGGTCATCGAATTGATGCGGTCGGTGTTTCGTCGCTATTTCGTCGAGACCGAAGAGGTCGATCAGAGTGTGCGAGTTCGGATCGGCGGTATCGGGGCGGGCTTGGGGGAGTGAGTCCGCAACCTCACACCCTTTCTGCACACCTCACACCCCGGATTCGACGTGAATGCGCGCGCTCGGTCGGCAAAAAGGGGTGTGAGGTCCCAGAAATCATCGCGGCGAAGCGTCGAACAATGTCCGAAATGTCGGCAATGTACAACCCGCAACACAATCGAGACAACACCGGCGAATCGGATGACTTAGTCTGCGATCGTGAATCTCTCCGTTGCCCGTCTGGTGCCGATGCGACCGCGCGATCCTAAGGAACCGCATCGCTCGGCGAGCCCGCTCGAGTTGTTCTTCGACCTGGTGTTCGTTGTCGCCGTGGCGAACGCCGCCGTTCAGCTTCACCACGCGCTGACCGAGAACCACGTGGCCGACGGCCTCCTCAGCTACGCCCTCGTGTTCTTTGCTATCTGGTGGGCGTGGATGAACTTCACCTGGTTCGCTACCTCGTTCGACGTCGACGACTGGCTGTATCGGGTCCTGACCGTCGTGCAGATGGCGGGAGTCCTGGTGCTCGCTGCCGGAATCGAACCGGCATTCACCGAGCAGAACTTCACGATCGCGGTGCTCGGATACGTCCTGATGCGGGTGACGATGGTGACTCAATGGCTTCGCGCCGCGCGAAACCCCGAGTACCGGACGACCGCACTGACCTACGCGACGGGAATCGCCGGGGTGCAAGTGCTGTGGGTGCTGTGGCTGCTCGTGTTCGACGGAGTCCCGGCGCTGATCGGGTTCGCCGTACTCGTCGCTGTCGAACTATCGGTTCCCTGGGTCGCCGAGCGCAAAGGCGCAATACCCTGGCATCCGCATCACATCACCGAGCGCTACGGCTTGTTCACGTTGATCCTGCTCGGCGAATCTTTGCTGGCCTCGGCTAACGCCATCATCGAAGAAGCGCTACAGGACGAGACCGCGCTGGCACCGTTGATCTCGATCTCGATCCTCACTCTGGCCGTCACCGCGAGCCTGTGGTGGATCTACTTCTGGCCCCCACATCACCGCGCGATCGGCACGCTCGGCAGCTCGCTGTTCTACGGCTACACCCACTACTTCATCTTCGCGGCCGCAGGCGCGTTCTCGGCCGGCATCGAGGTCGAGATCGACGTGCTCACCGAGCACAGCAAGCTCGGCGACGTCGCCGCGTCGTTCACCGTCACGATCCCGATCGCGGTGTTCGTGCTCGGTGTCTGGCTGATCGCGATTCGCGCCAACGCGGATCGCGTCGTGAACGTCGTGGTGCCCGCCGGTGCGGTTCTGGTGCTGTTCGACCCCGTCATCCCCATCCCGATCACCCTCACCGCAGTCGTCATGATTGTGGTCGTCGCGGTCCTCGTCGCACGCGGGCCAACACAGCCTGAGCATGAGAAACTGACCACATGAGTATCGGAACCTTGATCCTGCTTCGTCACGGCGAGAGCGAATGGAATGCGTCCAACCAGTTCACCGGTTGGGTGGACGTGCGACTGACCGAGAAGGGTGAGGCCGAGGGCAAGCGCGCAGGCCAGCTCCTCGCCGAGGCGGGCATCCTGCCCGACCTGCTGTACACCTCGCTGCTGCGTCGCGCGATCAGCACCGCCAACCTTGCACTCGACGCGGCCGACCGGCACTGGATTCCCGTCGTCCGCGACTGGCGTCTGAACGAACGGCACTACGGTGCGCTGCAGGGACTGAACAAGGCCGAGACCAAGGACAAGTACGGCAACGAGCAGTTCATGCTGTGGCGTCGTAGCTACGACACCCCGCCGCCGCCCATCGAGATCGGCAGCGAGCACAGCCAGGACGCCGACCCGCGCTACGCCGACCTGGACAGCGTTCCGCTGACCGAATGCCTGGCGGATGTCGTCGAGCGCCTGATCCCGTACTTCGAGGAGACGATCGTCGCCGAACTGAAGGCCGGCAAGAACGTCCTCGTCGCCGCGCACGGCAACTCGCTGCGCGCTCTCGTGAAGTACCTCGACGAGATCTCCGACGCAGACATCGCCGAACTCAACATCCCCACCGGCATTCCGCTGAAATACGAGCTCACCGAGTCGGGCGGAAAGCTCACGCCCACCAACCCGGGCGGCACCTACCTCGACCCCGAAGCAGCGGCCGCAGGTGCAGCTGCCGTGGCAAACCAGGGCGGCAAGTAACTCCGCCTCGCACAAACCGACGTTTTGTCGTAACTGCAGGTGAACGATCGAAGAACACTGCCGACGGGGACTATGACGACCAGGGAAATGCCTGCACCCTGCGTATGTGAGCTGTCCATCGAACGTACGATTCCGGTGTGAGTGTCGCATCGGCCGTACTACTGGCTATCGCCACGGCCTTCGTGGGATACCTCGTCGGCGGTGTTCTGATCCCGTACCTCAACACTCGACACTCGGAGCGTCGCCGAGCCACCTCCGGGCTGACGATGTCGCAGGTACTGGACCTGATCGTCCTCGCATCCGAGAGCGGCATCGCCGTCGTCGATCAATTTCACGACGTCGTCCTGTCGAATCCGCGAGCCGAGGAGCTCGGACTGGTGCGTAACCGTCTGATCGACGACCGGGCCTGGGATGCCGCGCTCAAGGTCCTCGCCGACGGCAACCCCGTCGAAGTCGACCTCAGCTCGAAGAACCCGAGAACCGGCCGGGACAAGATCGCCGTCCGCTGCGTTGCGCGGCTGCTGAGCAAGGAAGACAAGCGGTTCGTCGTGCTGTTCGCCGACGACGACTCCGAGCAGGTCCGGATGGAGGCGACGCGTCGGGACTTCGTGGCCAACGTCAGCCACGAACTCAAGACACCCGTCGGCGCGATGAGCCTGCTGGCCGAAGCGCTGCTCGAATCGGCCGACGACCCGGACTCCGTCCGGCACTTCGGCGGCAAGGTCGTCGCCGAATCCAAACGACTCGGCAACATGGTGACCGAACTGATCGCCCTCTCGCGACTGCAGGGCGCCGAGAAGCTCCCCGACCTCGAGGTCGTCGACGTCGACACCGTCGTCAACGAGGCGATGGATCGATCCAAGCTCGCCGCCGAGAACGCCGGGATCTCCGTCACCACCGACCACCCGAGCGGTCTCGAAGTTCTCGGCGATCAAGCGCTGCTGGTGACGGCCCTGGCCAACCTCATCCAGAACGCCATCGCCTACTCCTCGGACGGTGCGCCCGTGTCGGTGAGCCGAGCCCTGCGCGGAGACAATGTGGCGTTCGCCGTCACCGATCGCGGCATCGGCATCGCCAAGGGAGACCAGGAACGCGTCTTCGAGAGATTCTTCCGCGTCGACAAAGCTCGGTCGCGGGCAACCGGTGGCACAGGCCTTGGCCTGGCCATCGCCAAACACGTCGCAGCCAACCACAACGGCAGCATTTCGCTGTGGAGCAAGCTGGGCACCGGATCCACCTTCACCCTCCAGATCCCTGCGTACTTCGAAGAAGAAGACGACGCTTCGGTTACAGAAAGAGAGAATCAGTGACCAACGTTCTGATCGTGGAAGACGAAGAGTCGTTGGCCGATCCACTGGCCTTCCTGCTCCGCAAGGAAGGTTTCGAGGCCACCGTCGTCGGAGACGGACCGTCGGCACTAGCGGAATTCGATCGCGCAGGAGCCGACATCGTGTTGCTCGACCTCATGCTCCCCGGCATGAGCGGAACCGACGTGTGCAAGCAATTGCGTTCGCGCTCAGGCGTTCCCGTGATCATGGTGACCGCACGCGACAGTGAGATCGACAAGGTCGTGGGGCTCGAACTCGGGGCCGACGACTACGTCACCAAGCCGTACTCGGCACGCGAACTCATCGCCCGCATCCGCGCAGTTCTGCGGCGCGGATCCGATGCCGAGGTCGACGGTGGAGTCGACACCGGAGTGCTCGAAGCCGGACCGGTGCGGATGGACGTCGAACGCCACGTGGTGATGGTCGGATCCGAGCAGATCACGTTGCCGCTCAAGGAATTCGACCTGCTCGAATATCTGCTCCGCAACTCCGGTCGAGTGCTGACCCGCGGACAGTTGATCGACCGCGTGTGGGGAGCCGACTACGTGGGCGACACGAAGACACTCGACGTGCACGTCAAGCGACTGCGCTCGAAGATCGAGTCCGACCCGGCCAAGCCGGAACACCTCGTGACCGTGCGTGGACTGGGCTACAAACTCGAGGGGTAGGTGCGCTGCGCGCAGTGGTGCGGATAAGTGCCCTCCAAGGCACGTATTCACACCACTGCCGCAGGCACTACCGACGCTCCGCCTCACGAGTGGCGGGATGCACCGCGATCAGACCCAGACCGCGGCGACGCTTGCACAGGGACGCCAGTTCCTCGTAGGCGGCCTTACCGAGCAACTCGGTCAATTCCGGCTTGTAGGACTCGAACACCTGCTTCGATCCGACGTGCGCATCGGGCGAGCCCGAGCAGTACCAGTCCAGATCGAGACCGCCCTCGCCCCAACCGCGTCGGTCGTACTCGCCGATCGTGGTCTTGAGAATTTCCGAGCCGTCCGGCCGCGTCACCCAGTCCTGGGTGCGCCTGATCGGCAGCTGCCAGCACACGTCGGGCTTGACCTCGAGCGGTTCGATGCCCTTGCGCAGCGCCATCGAATGCAGTGCACACCCGATTCCGCCCTCGAACCCGGGACGGTTCTGGAAGATGCAGGCACCCTTGTAGCGCCGCGTACGCAGTGACTGCTCGTCGTCGAGATCGTCGTATTCGACGTACCCCTTCTTGCCCAGACCCTTGTCCATCAGCTGCCAGTCCTGCGGAGTGAGCAACTTCACCGACTCGTCGAGCTTGCGTTTGTCGTCCTCGTCGGACAGGAACGCGCCGTGGGAGCAGCAACCGTCGTCGGGGCGGCCCTCGACGGTTCCCTGACACGCCGGAGTTCCGAACACGCAGGTCCAGTTGGACAACAACCACGTCAGATCCGCAGCGATGAGGTGCTCCGAATTGTCGGGGTCCGGGAACTCGACCCATTCTCGAGGGAAATCCATCTCGACCTCTGCAGCGAAGGACTGCTGCTCACGACCTGCTGTCACAAAGGACGACGGTAGACCCAGTACCGTGGGCATGTGCGAATAGGGGTGCTAGACGTCGTTGCAGACGCGGCTCGAGGCAACTCGTAGCGTTCGTATCGCGGATCATGGCGGCCGACCGTGCAGAATTGGAAGGTGTCAGCGCCGACAGGTCGCCACAACTGGTGGCCGGGGCTCTGGTAGCGGAGGCGAGCATGCGGGCATCGACAGCGGAGTCACTCGAGATATGCCCGTGGGCGCTGAAGGAAGGTTTGATGTTGAGGAAGCTGGACCCCGAAGTCGACGGCGATCTGGTGGGGCGTTCGAGATGAGCGACACCAACCCGGAGGACACCGGACAGATCTCGGTTGCCGAGCTACTGGCCCGAAACGGTCAGAAGACGAACCTGAGCGCAGGTGGTCGCCGTCGCCGCGGCGTCAAGGGCGGCATCTCCGTCGCCGAGCTGACCGGTG
>NZ_BAOX01000138.1:0-12181 GCF_000813105.1 Rhodococcus sp. BS-15
CTTCAGTGGTGATCGATCACTGCGCGTCGTGCTGTTGCAGCACATCGAAGTCATCGAATTGATGCGGTCGGTGTTCAAGCGCTATTTCGACGAGGCCGAGTATGCAGATCATCGGACGTTGAAGTCCATCGCCGACGTCGCCGCGGGTACGGGCATGTGATTGGCCGGAGTCCGGGGCCCGGTCGGATTCTGTTCGTCGAATACCGATCGTTGTGGCTGCGACATGGTGACGCCAGTTTTTTGGGGGAGGTGCAGTGGGGGAGATGCTGAAAGCCGATCTCGATGCGATCAGGTCGTTGGGGGCGCAGCTGAAGGTCACAGCGGACGAAGTCGCGCAGGTTGCCGCGCCCGTCAGCGGCAGTACTGACGCAGTGGTGATGCCTGACGCCGGTATCGACGATCTTCTGGGTCGGCTGACGGCGGCTTTCGAGACCACCGTGGCGGAACACAGTTCCGCAGCGCTCGCCTTGGCCGAAGGCGCTACTACGTCCGCGGCCACCTATGAAGCCGTTGAGGACGCATTCATGCGACAGCTCGGCTCGTTGACCCACGGGTTCGGCCAGTGATGACTCCGACGATTCCCCAGGTCGAGTCGTGGAACCCGCAGACGCTGGCTGCGGCGGGCAGCGCGATGAAGACAGCGGGGACGGCTCTCGTCGACCGCTTGGCCGAAGTGGACCTCGCGGTCGACCGGTGCGCACAGACGTGGGTAGGCGACGCAAGCGCGGCCGCGTCGATGTCCGCGGTCTCGGAGGTGCTTACCGCAACGGCGTCGAAACGCGCGGCCGACACCGCAGGTGACGCGATGGTCACGCATGGAGAGGCGCTCGATGCCTATCGCACAGCACTTCTGACCGTTCGCGATACCGCTGTCGACCTCAACGGCATGTCCGTTGCACCGGACGGAACTGTCACCAGCCCAACGGTTCCCGGTGCCAACGATGACCCACTCCGCCCGGTGTTGCAGGGCATACTCGACAGGCAAGCGGCGGATTTCCAAATCAGCTTGAAAGAGAATCTGGCTCACTGCGGATCCGCTCTGACGGCGCTGAGGTCGGCACTGACCGATGGTCTGGCAGACCTCGAACAACACGGTGGTCCCGGTGGTACCAGTGTCGGTTCAGCGGTGCTCTCGGCCGAAGACGGTAGGGCGATCGGTACTGCGGTGCGAGATGCCATCGGTGACGGTGAATCGATCCCAGCTGACATCCTCGTCGAACTCACCGAGGACCTGCGGGCCACGGGGATCGAACCCGCGCAGCTCGAGAATTACTTGGGCGGCGGCACTGCAACGATCCCTGCGAGCACCCAGCAGTTTCTGAAGGAGTTCTACGACGCCGCGGGTGTCGACGGCTTCACCGCCGCCAGCCGAGAGTTGCAATCGCAGGGTTCGGCCGGTCAGCAGGCGGCAGCCTCACTCGCCAACGGCGTCATGGTCTTGTCCAACGAGAACGTCGGCACCGGCCGAGGCGCGGATGGGACTCTCACCGGAGCCGGCACCTACGAAAACTTGCCTCAGGACATGCGTGACCTCATTTCGACTCGACCACGTCTCGGTATCGACGGACTGGACAGCAATGCGTTCACGTATCCCGGTGACGGTCCGATCGTCGATGATCACCGGAACTTCGACGAGGGCCAGAGCAAGCTGTTCGACGCCCTGTCGCTGGCGGAGGCGGGCAACGAGCCCGGGACGAAGATGTCGACCGAGCTGATTCGACAGGGAATGCACCTGTCCGCGATCGATGCCCATGGCGGAGCCCTGCCTTTCAGCAACGAACCTATCGACACTGCCGGTCACACGGAAGCCCTCGAGAAGGCAATTGCTCTCGGTTCCCGTAATGCCGAAGGTGCGCACGCCATCCTGACCGGCGAGGGTGGGCCGGAGATCCTCGGATCGGGGTACCACGCAGATACTGCGGTGATGCCGTTGCTGCAGCGCGACGACGGTACGGCGATGGCATCTCTCACCGATTGGATTCCGCGTGATGCGCACTCGACGGCGGCCGAAGGGTCCGCCGAGGTCGAGGACTCGGTGCGGGCAGGGGCCGCGGCACGTGGTCTGGCAGAGATCATGGCCAGTACCGAATCATCGTATGGCACAAACAATTACACGACACTGCTGTCGGGTGATCCGAAGATCGGTGGCGGTACGGCGGTTCAGGTCGCCGAGGCGCTCGCCCCGTTCGTGGGGGACATGACCGGTATGCCGGGTGATCTCACGCAGACGCATGGCTTCGGCGAGTTCGGCGGCAGCAAGGACTACATCGGCGGACCTGTTGAGCCGCTTCGTGTTTTCAGTATTCTCGACTCCGATGATCAGGCCAGCCAGATCATCAACGGCACTGCGCTCGCTGAGAGTCAACGGATGGATCGGCTGTTCGCGACAACCGGCGATGCGTCGCTGGGGGACCAGGCTTATCGACTGCAGTGGCTTGTCGATCACGGGCTCAGTACCGAAATGGACCAACGTGTGCAGGACGGAGTCGACAAGCAGGAAGCTGCCGATGCCCGGAACTCGAAGTTCACTGCAGCGTGGACAGCGGGGCAAATCGTTGCCGGTGGATTGGGCCCTGGTGGAATCGCCGTCGCGGCTGGCTCCGAGTTTCTGAAGCCGTATGTGCTGTCTGTCGAGGATCTCGATTCGCCGGTGGCTCCCGAGCTGACCCTCGATGCATCGCAGTTCGGATTCGATCGCAGGAGTGATGAGTATTCGGCGAGTAAGTGGGGCAGCCCGGACTTCAGGCGACATAGCGTTCTCGACGCACTGGTCAGCGCTGGTGCGGTGAATATCCAGGATGTTCCTGATTCGTACAGGAATGAGGATGGGACGGCACTGCTTCCGTATTCTGAGGCCGTAAGGAACTATCTGGATGAGCCATACCGAGTGCGTACTGATGCGTCGCACATTGTTGCCCAGCTGATCGAGCGTGCCGGTATCTCGAATCTTGAAGAATACTCGCAGAATGCGACGGGTGATGAGCAGGAAGATTTACTATGGACTGCGATTCGTCCGGTGGGAAATAGCCCTGATAGGGAGGAGATTTTGAAGTGGTTGGCAAGTGAGGAATCGGCGCTCAGTCCACGCAATGCCTGGCCGACAGCGATCTACGGATGAGTATGGGTAGAAGTCTGCGAAATGTCAGCGCGATACTGTTGATTGTGGCAACTGGGATGACTGCCTGTGGCTTGGAGACAAAGGACAGAGCTGCTCCGCTGACTACACTGGCACCGAGCTGGCCCGCTACTGATGCCTATGTGGTTCCCGATCAACTACGCGATACAACGATGGTGTGGTCGGCGGAACCGGGTATTGACCTCTTCTCGGCTGAGGGAACAGTGATTCGCGCGGCCGATGAGTCTGCCGTCATTGCGATGATGATTGGTCTCAAATATTCGTACATAGGGTTCGCGGAAAGTTCGCGTAGTAAGGGCGGTGGGATATATCAGGGAGATTTCATTACTGATACCGGCCAAGGGCCTTTTGTTGGAACCGTCTACGGTCACATTCAACAAATCATCCCGAACGAACGTGGCTTCGACGCTGTGGTCTGTGTGCTGTCTGTCGGAGTCGGAGTGCTGGAGAACGAGAAATACTCGCCGGCACGTTTCGCCAACGGTGAGGGCGAAGAATTGCGAACGCGATTCACTCGCGCCGGCGGCGCAGTAGGGGCACCCATCGCAACCCAGCCCCCGGTCGGACCACAGCCCGATCAGGCGCAGTGGCAGGCACCTGTCGATGATCAATTCATCGGTTGGGAAATCGACGGATTCGTTGACAACGATCCGGCCACCGCAGGGGTCGGCCGCTGCACTCAGTGGGCGCGATCGCTGTATCCGGACACGACTCCCACCATCGAGCGTGATGCCATGGACACTCCGCCACCGGTACAGCCCGCCTACCCTGGTTGGCCAGATTCCGCGAATTGACCGGACGTATTCGACGGGTACATCGTTTCAACGAAGAGGCCAATACTGTGATCAGCTCCCACGAAGAACTCGGCGCGAAAGTTCGTCGACTGCAACAAACCGTGGCCGACATCCATGGCATCACACAACTCGATGGCGTCACTGTCCGGACGGATGCGAACGGTCGCCTCACCGGGCTCCAGGTGAGCCGCGACGCCTACGTCCGTGGACCCGACGTGTTGGCCGACCTGATCATGCGTGCGTACAACCGGACTGCTGACGATGTCCAGCGGCGCACTGCAGCAGTGATGGCGGAACTGCGCGAAGACCCGATGGTGGCTCGGATCTCCGACGTGACCGACAGCAGAGCAAACCATGGCGTGAGGCTCGAAGGGGCATGCGACACGTCGGAACCGGCAATGCGGCCGGTTGAGTTGTCTCAGCCCGGGGACAAGTCCGTTGCACAGCAGGCTTTCTCGGCGCTGTCGCATACCCGGTCTGTGGGCCGCGGCCCCAACAAGTCCGAAGCGGACGTTGACCGCTACTACCAGCGCAAGTCGTGGCTGGAATAGATTCGGTAACGTCCGCGCGTTTGCCAGCGACTATTTCTGGAGTGTCCGCGCACAGCGGACTTGGGACGAGAGAGTGCGAGCGCATGGGTTTCATGGATGGCTTGATCGGCAACGCAGGAAAGATCGATCCAGCTGCAGCGCATCAGGAATACAGCCGACTACTGGGTAGCGGCGAGCAGATTCACGCGGCGTATCAGCTGGTGCGGGATGCGTTCCTGTTCACGAACCGTCGGTTGCTGATGATCGACAAGCAAGGGCTTACCGGTAAGAAGGTCGAGTACCACAGCGTGCTCTACCGTTCGATCACGCACTTCGCCGTCGAAACCGCTGGAACTTTCGACCTGGACGCTGAATTGAAGATCTGGATTTCGGGCAATGCGACACCTATTCAAAAGCAGTTCACCAAGCAGGTCGACATCTACGAGGTCCAAGCGATTCTCTCGCACTTCGTGGTGTCCTGATCTTCCAGCAATATCGCGCATCGTAAAAATCGAACGAAGTCCCTTGGGCGGCTCTTGCGTCGACAATCGAAGGTTGCGACACGATTGCGACGGCTGACTGAAAGCTGATCACGTTCTACGCGGATGAACACCGGTACGCAAACATTCCATGACACCCGATGAGAGAAGGACCCCAATGGCAAGCCCCTGGCACATTCTGATCCTCCTGTTCCTTCTGATGATTCCGATAGCGATCATCGGCGCAATCGTCTATGCCGTTCTCTCCTCGAACCGTCGACGTTCTTCAGCTGTAGCGGCTCTTCCTCACACAGCCGCACCGGGTTGGTATGTCGACCCCGAAAATCGATGCCAGCTCAGGTGGTTCGACGGCGGGCGGTGGACCGATGCAGTCGCCCCGACCGGCCCGGTTCCGCCCACAACGCTTTGACCTGCCGGGCGGAGACACTGGTGAGATCAACCAAGTCGATCTCCTGGACATGAGAGTCTTCCTTGATGTCGCGACTCGGGGCCAGCATGGTGTGCGGTGGGGTGATGGCGTTGCCTCAGCATCTCTTGTCACTCGACCAAAAAGCTTTGCTCGGCATGAAGTGATTCCCCATCACGAACATCGACATCCAGGACGTAGGTGTAAGAACCGGGTCCGATGTTGAAGCCCCATCCTCCTCCGTTGTCGCAACCACCGAGTTTTTGCTCTCGAGTAAGCATTACAGATCCGGATGCGTCGAGAACCTTGGATTTTTCTACGCAGTATTGGCCAACGCCTCGACCGTTGTCGTTCTCCCAGTGCAGGTTCAGGCTCGCATAAAGCGCTCCGATGTCCTTCAATATCGAGCCAACCGCGAAGTGGTTCGGCGCAATCTCAGTCCCTGAGTCGGCCGGGCTTCCGTGACCCTTGATGATCAGCGGCACCAGATTCGACTAAGGTGCCACCGGCACCGAAGCTTTCAGATCCGAAGTAGTCGACGTCAGGGCAAATTTCAGATGATTGTTGCCGATTACTTCATTCCATGCTCCAGCCGCGTTCGCGATCAAGGCGTCCGGTAGATCGGTGAAAAGTGAGACAGCAACGCTCATCCGGTGAAGCGCGCGGTTCCGCGCCGAACCGTTGACCAGCTGACCGGCCGTCAATCCACACTGTGCAACGTCCGCCAACATGTCGCGGAACTGCCGGGCGTCGATCTTGTCGTAAGTGCGCATCACTTCGGCTGCGGATGTGAAGCACTGCCATGCGGTACTGCCGGTCTCGAACGCAGTGAGAAGGGCATCGCCGTCGACTCCGAGCATGCCGACGCCGGTGAGGATGGTTCCCAGTTGGAGCGCGACAGGGTCCACGTCGATATTCACTGTGGCCTCGGCGGTCCCTGGCGGAAACACCACTCGGCCACCCGTTTGCGGTAGTAGGAGGCCATCCCCGGACCTACTGTGTAGCCACGTGGCGAGAAGCTCATTGCTACCCACCGCGCCGGTGTTGGAATACGTGCCGTTCGGGGCTGAGGAGACGCCGTAGTACTGATCCGAACGGTTGGCGAACTCGATCCCAACGCCGTCCACATCCGTCAAGCACCCCTGTACGGGTGCATCCGGTGCGGTGGATGCAAGAGAGTAGTCGGCACCATCGATGGTGAGCTCGGTGCTGCATGAACTACCGGTAGGGCCGGAACTCATCGTCATATCAGCGATCAACTGATCGAACGCTTTACCTGCGTCGGCAATGACCAGTTGGAAGTCCGTCAGATGGGACGTACTCGCGGATACGATTCGTGTGACCGGATCCCAATCAGCCGTCTCGTAATCTGAGGAAGTTGGCTCGCCCGCGGTGCTGGATCGAACAAGCGGTCGGACGGTGTCGCTGATCAAATGTGCAAGCTCAGGTCGGTCTGACAGATCGAATTTCAATTCGATGGGGGATGACGGTTGCGCCCCGCCTTCGAGTTCTATTGCTACAGAATCCATTTCACCCAGGATGGCTTGAATGTCGGAACCTTCGATGGGGTCACTCGTGGGTGCGATGGTCAGAGATGTCCCCGGCGGAGCAGTTTCGGAGCGTGCCGTCGCTGTGACTCGAATACCGTCGACGTCCAGCGACACGCTGGCACCGTCCGTCTCCATGCTGGCCACCGCAGAATTTCCTGTCTGCGGTGTACCTGATTGTGCAGTGCCCGCAGTGTCGACCTCGGAACTACAGGATGCCGCCACCAGGCACAGAACCGTCAAGGGTGCCACGAGCAAGCGAAACGACGACATTGTCCAACCGATCAGAGGGGCGGAAGCAAGGCGATTGTTGCACCGATCTGCGATCTGGAATGTCGACCGATCGGATGACACCCGCTTCCGGGGAGTACCGAGGTCATCCGAACAGAGGACTGCGTTCCGCATCCCGGTGCCAGTAGATTCCCGACATGCGCAATGGACGGCTTTCCCGGTGAGTATTCCGCCGCCCCCCACCACCCCCCTCCTCCCTCTCTGCCTCCGGCCCCGGGCCACGAGCAGCCGTACTGGAACGGACAGCAGCCCTACGGATACCAGCAACAGCCACGCACCAATGGTCTGGCGATTGCAGCGTTGGTCGGTGGGCTGGTTCTCGCGCCCTTGGGGATCGTGCTGGGGCACATCGCGCTGTCACAGATCAAGCGCTCGGGTGAGCAGGGTCGCGGCCTCGCCCTGGCGGGCCTGATCATCGGGTACATCTTCACCACGCTGATGGTTCTGTCGATCGTGTGGCTGATGATGATCGCCAATGCCGTCAGCAGTGCGTTCGACAATTTCGATTCGGATACCTACTCGTCCGATTACTACGCCACTCAGACTTCTCAGTCCTACTCGACGTACGCAAGCACGGCACCGACGTACGACTCGGCAAGTACGGCCGAGGTAATCGAAAATGCGTCCGTAGGTGATTGCGTCTCGCGGATACTTGGATCATCCAACGGAGACGGGACCAACTCCGTCACGGTCACCGAGGCATCGTGCGGATCGGCCAGTGCTACTCACCGCGTCACGAGCCGAGGATCGCGTGCCTCGGACTGCTCGTACGACTGGGTGAGCACCGATAATCCGATCGTCGTGTTGTGTCTCACCGAACAATGACCGCGGGCCTGCGAGCCGCCACAAGAAGAGTTCGCTCGTGAGTCTGCCCCCGCCGCCGCCTCCGCCACCGCCCGTTGGTTCTCAGCACCCAGCAGTCGCAACGCGTAGGCGGGGTTGGGTGATCGCTTCCGTGGCCGTTGTGGTGGTCGGTGCGCTTGCTGCAGGCGCCTGACGGCGGTCAACCTCCTGCGTGACTCCGAAGACGGGCCAGTCGCCGGCCAACTGACGAACACGTATCCCACTCAGCCCCAAGAAGGTTGGTCCTTGTCGGTAGATGAAGTACTGCCGGGTGGATCGTTCCTGTGGCCCGACTCTCTGTCGGCTACGTACGGCGTCGCCAACTTCACCGAGATCGGTTCGACCTTGGTGACCACAGTGGGCACGGGCCCGGGGCAGCAGAGCGAAGTCGTGGCCGTGGACGCGGCGACAGGCCGAGTCAAGTGGCACACCCCCGCCGACGGAACCATCACGTGTGCAACCAACGTCATCGACTCCACTCTGCCGTGCGTCGTGAGCAAGCGGGGCGAGCGGGCAGCGGAGGTCCAGTTCTACGATATCGAGACGGGTGACGTCCAGTCCACGGTCGATCGGCCGTCGGCGGAAATGGTCGAAGTGTCCGACGGCTCTGTTTTCACCATCGACAGCTTCCAAGGCGGCTACACGATCGCTCGCGGAACTCAGCGCGACCTCGATGCGCAGTGGTCGACCACCGAGACGTGGGATACCCAATGTGTCGGGTCGGGCGATGCTCATCACTTCGACGTTTCCGAGGGCATTGTGCACTTTTCGAGCATCCGGACCATCGCTCTCGACGCGGCCGATGGGCGACTGATTTCCGATCCGAATCTCGGAAGCTTCGTCCGGTTGCCCGGTCAGGGTTTCGCTGGGGTTCTGTGTGAAATGCCCATTTCTGACGACGGATACACCACAGCCGTCTCGTCGGGCGATGGAACCGAGATTTTTCGAGCTGAGCGTGAATACCCGGCAGACCCATGGTTGGTCGCCGAGTCCGAGAGTCGCCCGTTCGTGGGATCCGACGGTGCATACAACATCGAGGACGGATCCCCTGTGTGGACTGTCGAAGGGGGCGAGTACTTCTCGCTCAAGAAGGTTATCGGCGACATCGTGTTGGGAACGGATACGGAGACGTTGTCCGGGTACCGACTCGACACCGGTGAGCAGCTCTGGTCGACGCGAGTGGGGGAGAACCTCCAGTTCGTCGAATCGGATGGTGAGCAGGTCCTGCTCAGCGTCGACGACGGTCTCGTAGCAGTGAACCTGACGGACGGCACAACCAGCTGGTTCTTGGACGGTGACGACGGCTACGCGAGGTGGGGTAAGGCTCACGACGGGCTGGCCTCCATCACCAACGACGCCTTCACCTATTACCCGCCGACCGGGGGAGCGTCCGGTGTACCCGGCAGGCTCCCGAGCGCCGGAGACAGCGGCGATTCCGAGGACCAGTTCGTTACCAAGTGCGGCAGTACTCCCGTTCTCACGCCGATCGAATATCGCACACAGGCCGAGGGTCTCGTTGTGCGCATGGAGATGAAAGCGTCCTGTCCAGGCGGAGACATCGTCTCGACGAACGCGATGAGGGTATCGATCACCGACAGCGGATCCAGTGTCGCATCGGCAGTGTTCGACTTCTCGGATTCGCCTGTCTATCTGCCGAGGACGGACAGAACGAACACCACGAACTCGATCGAGCGCGAGTTCCTGTACGAACTCGACAGTTTCTGGCGACTACCGAACAGCCTCGGTTCGTCCTCCAGCCTGACCGACGCAACGGCGTCGGGCTCCCAACTCGTCGAATGCGAGGACGAAGGAACGAGCGACTCCAGCTTGACGACCGGCTCTCCGTCACAGGCTCGGACAAACAGCCCCATCACGGCCGTACGTAGCGCAGCGCCGACCACCGCCGACGTCGAGACCACGAGCCTCGACGCACTCAGGGCACAGGCCAACGCCGATTTGCCCTACGTCCGAGGCGATTTGGCCGACCGATGGGTGGCGCAGATCTCCTCCAAGCGAATTGGACTCGACGCCGCTGACATCAACGGCGCTCAGGTCCGGTGGACGGCCGAAGAGATCTTGCGTCAGCACTTGCAGTTGAGACTGATGTATCCGGAAGTACGGCTGCTGTGGAGTGACGAGTGGCGAACATTCGATCTGCGCGGTTGGTGGATCACCGTTGCGGGCCTGACTTTTGCCGATGCGGACGCAGCCAACGGATGGTGCGACTCGAAAAATATCGCCCTCGATCAGTGTTTCGCGAAGATCGTGAGCAACAGCCGAGATTCTTCGGGCACCACAAAGTACCGACGGTGATCGGTGGAGCATCGTCCACCGATCAAATGACTGTTCAATTCCCCATCCCCGTCGGATAATTCAGCCCACTGTCCATATCCCCCGAGGAGCTCGGCGCGTGCCCGGAGAAAACCAATATCAGTACGGTCAACCGACTACCAGCGGTGCGCCTCAACCCCCTACCTTCTACCCGCCACCGCCCGGCCACCCCGGGACACCGCCGCCACAACCTCCGCAGCAGAACCGTGCTCCAGCGCGGTCGGCCTTCACCGACATACCGGTGGGAGACTACATTCGGGACGGCGTGGCCGGCGTCCTGCTCTTCGTCTCGTTCTTTCTGCCGTGGACGCTCGAGTTCGGCATCACACGCGGGGGATCGGGTGGCATCATCGCGCTCGTTGTTCTCCTGACCTTGCTGTCCTTGGCGTCGCTCGGCCTGCCCTACTTCGCGCGCTTGGGAATGCTGGGGCAGAACTGGCAGGTCGGCCAGGTGCGGGTGCTGCGACTCGCTCTGAACGGTCCGCTCATCGCGATGGTGGTGGTATTCCTTCTGTACGACGTGATCCGAGGGATGTTTCGCTTCAGCGAAACCTCGTCGATTTTCACCGGCGACGGGATCGGTTCGGCTGCGTGGTTCGGTGTGGCGGGTGCACTCTTGGCCGCGCAACCTCGTGCAGCAGAGCTACGAATGGACTCACGCGCAGGAAGCCGTTGGTTGGGGTGGATCAAACCGCTATTGATCGTTGCAGCCGGATTGGCAGTCGTATCCGGCCTACTGTCTCTGATTTTCGTTCTGGTGTCGGCGAGTCGGTATTCGTCGGACGGTGGCTACGTTCTTCAAAGTCTGGTCGGTGGAGTGACTTCGGCGGCAGTACCGGTCGTGGTGCTGGGTGTGATAGCGGCCGGGGCGGCCAACCGCTTCGAGTCCTGGAGGCTCACGGTTGCAGGCCTCGGCCCTGCCCTGCTCGTCGGTGCGTTCTTTCTCTCGTTCGACGATCTGACCGGAGTAGAGCTGTTTCACAACGCATTCGGAAGTCCCTATTATGCGATCACCTTGCTCGTCGCGGCCAGTGTGATCGCCTACCTGCCGTTCGGGCTTCCCGCGGCGACCGACGCCACTCACGCAGGATACGTATGGCTCGATGCAGCCCGGAACGGACTTCGAGTCATAGCATTCTGGAGCTTCGGCACCGCATTCTCGCTGCTCGCCTACGTCATCACCCAAGCGGTGTCGGGCTGGAACGACGTCGGCGAATCGATTGCTCTCGCTGTCTTCGCTCTGCTGATCGGTGTACTTGCGGTCGTCGGGGCTCAATCATTGGCATTTCGTTACAACTCGCCGGATCCGCGACCCTCGCGAGAGGTGGTCATCGGAATCTGTCTGGGTCTTTTGGCGCTGATGATCGGTCGGCTCATTACTCAGTCGATCATGTACGACTCCGACTTTCCCAGCGTCTGGGTCTTCGACCTGGCGATGAGCGCCTCGACGATCATCATCGCCCTGTCGGTTGCCGTCGCACCCGCCGTGCGTGACCTCTACTCCGGGGTGTCCCTCTTCGCGTCGGTCACAGCGGGCCCCTCGCCGGTCGGTGGTTACGGACAGTCTCATTCTTCGCAGGTGCAGTACACGCAGTCCCAGCAGTTCGTTGGGCCTGTCGACGCCGCGTCCGACCCGCGCACTTCCGCCGCGACACTGTTCGAGATCGCCACGACATCACCGGAACTGCGTCCAGCGGTAGCTGCGAATCCGTCGACCTACGAGGACCTGATCGTGTGGCTCGGAAAGCTCGGTGACCCCGCCGTCGACGCCGCCCTGTCTCGCCGCGCAGCCGGGCAGTTCGG
>NZ_BAOX01000137.1:0-12290 GCF_000813105.1 Rhodococcus sp. BS-15
GGTCCGCGCCGGACGAGAGCGACGTGGTCGCCGATCTACGCGCCCTGGTGGCCGGTATCGAAGCGGAGCAGAAAGCGCTGGCCCACAAGCACGCTCGTCTGTCGGCTCTGCTCGACGACGCCGTCGAGCATCGCCGAATGACGGCCCTGCCGCGCGATGCGGCGGACACACTGGCCGCGTTGATCGATGCCGCTGCCGAGACCGACCGAGAATCGCTGCTCCGTGAGCGTGACCTGCTCGAGGTGATGGCGATCTCGGGCACCGTCCCCGCGTCGTTCTTCGAGTCGATCACCGCGACGCTGGCCGATCCCGGCACCCGGCTGAAGTACCTGGCGCTCCTGCGCAGATTCAGCGCGCTCGAAGGCCGAGGGGTCGACGATGCCGCAGGTGACATCGATTCGCTCGCAGCAGAATTGGCGTCGGTGCTCGATATGAAGGCTCTCGCCTCGGCGGAGCCCGAGGTCACTGCCCACGAGAGCGGCCCGCTGAGTATCGACGACATCGTGCCCGATCCCGCTCAGCGCGCAGTGATCATCGAAGCCATCGCACGGCTGCAGACCAGCGAACCGAGCCGCGCTGGTGCTGCTCGATGACGGTCCACACCCCGGTCCAGGTCGGCAGATGGCGCGCGCTGCTGCTGTGGGCGCGGGGACGGCATGCGCCGATCGGCGCGGACTCGGCAACGTTCACGGCAGAACGTGGAACCCTTGCGATGCCGGTGATGTTCGGCGTCGTCACCGTCATCGAGATGGTCGTTCTGCACCTGCTGATTCCGGTCCTGTGGATCAGCGCAGTGATTGCAGCCCTGTCGGTGGCGTCACTGGTGATGCTCACCTCGTCGGTCGCACTGACCCGCGTCCATCCTCACGTTCTCTCGCCGACGACGCTCACTCTGCGAACCTCCGGGAAGGTCGTCGCGACGGTGGACCGAGCGAGCATCGTCTCCGCCAGAATCCACCGCCGCTACGGCGTCGTATCGCCGACTCTCGACGGCGGCCGGTTCGTGCTACCGAATCAGGACGGCACCATCGTCGACATCGACTTGTCCTGCGCCACAACGGTCAGCGTGCCCGCACCCCTGAAACGATGGAGGGTCGACGGCAGTGCCCACTCCTTCGCCCTTCAGGTGGACGATCCCGCAGCACTGGTTGCAGCGCTCACTCGGCCCGCCCCCGCGACCGGATCCGCGTCGGCGCGTCGGAGCAGACCGGTCGCGAACACCAGAACGATCAAGGCCAGCAAGGTGATAGCGGATCCGGCCCAGATGGGCGAGGTGTAGCCGAGACCGGCCGAGATCGTCACACCGCCGAGCCACGCGCCCAACGCGTTTCCGAGATTGAACGCGGCGATGTTCGCGCCGGACGCATCGTAGGAGCGTCGGATGCGAACGACATCACCCGCATCTGCAGCCCCGGGACCGTCGCGAAGCCGAACGCACCCATGAGCACGAGAGATGCGATCGTCGCCGGGCGACTGTCCGCGGTGAGCGCGAAGAAGACGAGTACGACGGTCAGTGCACCGAGCAGAATCATCAGCGTGCCGGTGAGGTTGCGGTCTGCCGCCTTTCCGCCGAGGTAGTTGCCGACGAACAGTCCGCCGCCGAACAACACGAGGAGCCACGGCACCGAACTCGACGCGAAGCCACTGACGTCGGTGAGCGTGAACGCGATGTACGTGAACGCACCGAACATGCCGCCGTAACCGAGCACCGTGACCGCGATGGAGAGCCATACCTGCACCGACCGGAACGCTCGCAATTCTCGACGCAGATTGCTCGCTTCACCGCTCCCGGTGTCGCGAGGAACGAGGGCGGCGATACCGATCAGCGCGACGACGCCGATCACCGTGATCGCCCAGAACGTAGAGCGCCAACCGTGGTTCTGCCCCAGTAACGTCCCGAACGGAACTCCGAGGACGTTGGCGGCGGTCAGGCCGGCGAACATCATGCGATCGCTCCTGCCTTCTTGGCCGGCTCGACCAGGCTTGCCGCGACTACGGCACCGATGCCGAAGAACGCTCCGTGACACAGCGCTGCGACGACGCGGCCGAGCAGCATCATCTCGTAACTGCTCGACAGTGCGGAGACGAGATTGCCGACGATGAACAGACACATCAGTGCGAGCAAGACCTTCTTGCGCGGAAACCGTGTCACGGCGGCGGTGACGACCAGGGCCCCGACGACGACGGACAGCGCATAGCCGGTGATGAGCCAACCGGCAGTGGCCTCGGTGACCGCAAAATCGGCCGCGACTTCGGGCAGTAGGCCCATGATGACGAATTCGGTCAAACCGATTCCGAATCCCCCGATGGCGAGGGCGAGCAAGCCGAGTGGCATGTCTGAACTCCTGAATGGAAGATGCGTACGCAATTATCGAGCTTCCGCGCGTAGTTGCACGCGCCTGATAAATGCTTGCATACGCCTCATACATGCGCAAGCCGATCAACGCGAGAATGTGCCCGAAACCGTCCGCGAACTGGGACTATCGCCGCAAAGCAGACTCCGAGGGGTACTTCACCTCATGTACACGTATTGTTTGCCCCTGAATCCCCGATCTCACCTGAATCGGGTACCGCCGTCCGCGACCCCCGACCCAGTGGTCGATACACAGCCGGGAAGTCACTTCTCCACCATGCACGCACCCCAGAGCAGCGCCGATACCGATTCGGTCGCCGATACCTCGGCCCTTGCGGTTGTTCCGGCTCAGGGGGCCACAGCTCCGCCGCCGAGCGGACCGCGTCGGCCACCGCAGCGGCATGATCTCAACGGCCTGCGTGGTGTCGCCATCGCCCTCGTTGTGGTCTTCCACATCTGGATGGGTCGAGTGTCGGGCGGCGTCGATGTATTTCTCACCCTGTCCGGCTTCTTCTTCACCGCATCTCTGCTGAGATCGGCCGAGTCCGGCGCAAGCCTGAACCCGATCACTCGCATCTCGCGGATACTGCGCAGACTCGGCCCGCCGTTGCTGATCACCTTGTTCGCGGTGGCCGTCACATCGGTGTTCCTGCTTCCGCGGACCCGATGGGCCGACCTGGGCGATCAACTGGTGTCCGGTGTCTTCTACTTCGTGAACTGGCAGCTGGCGACGACGGCGAACGACTACCTGGCGGCCGACCCCTCGGTCAGTCCCGTTCAGCACCTGTGGTCGGTGGCCGTGCAGTTCCAGTTCTATCTGCTGGCCATTGCCGTGGTGTTCGGTCTCGCCTGGGTCCGACGCATCGCGCAACCCGAGGGACCACGAAGTCTCCGACCGCACACCTTTGCCGTGATCTTCGCGATCGTCGCCGTGCTGTCCTTCGTGTATGCAGCGGACGGTGTTCGACGCCACCAGGCGTGGAACTACTACGACACGGGGGCGCGGCTGTGGGAGATCATGCTCGGTGCCGCAGTCGCCGCCGTGTTCGCCGCACGCAGCGACAAGCCGGCGGCCGAGCCGACGGCCGACGGCACCCGAACGTGGTCGACCGCACGCGGTGCCCTTGCCGTCATCGGCATGACAGCCATCGTCGCGTGCGGCTTTCTCGTCGACGGTGTGGCTGCATTTCCCGGCCCTTTGGCCCTCGTTCCGGTGCTGGCCACCCTCGCATTGATCGTCGCGGGCTCCGAGACCGCCGTAGCGGCCACACTCTCCAACCCGTTCTTCGCCTGGCTCGGATCCATCGCGTTTCCGCTCTACCTGTGGCACTGGCCGCTACTGATCTTCTACCTTTCGGCCACCGGTCGATCCCACGTCGACATGCTCGGCGGCCTGGGCATCGTCGCTGCCTCGATCGCACTCGCGTTCCTCACCGTCCGACTGGTCGAGCGACCCACGCAGTCGACGACGTTCACCCCGGGACGCATCGCGGTGACCGCCTGCGCAGTGGTCGCCGCGATCGCGGTCACCGCGAGTTCGATCGGATGGAACGCCTACATCAGCCGATCGATCACCGCCGTGCAGGCCGATGGATCGGTCGACGAGCTGACCCACCCGGGGGCGCTCGAATTGACCGACGGAATTCGCTCGGACCCTGCCGACCTGAGCCCGCCCCTCTACTCCGCACCCGAGGACCTGCCGGCCACCACCCTCGAGGGCTGCATCGCGGACTTCGAGACCCGGGACGCGATCTCGTGCTCCTACGGCGACGTAGACGCGACCCGGACCATCGTGCTGGCCGGAAGCTCGCACGCCGAGCACTGGGTCACGGCCCTCGACGCCCTGGGACGTCAACACGGCTTCGCGGTGGTCACCTTCCTGAAGATGGGATGCCCGCTGAGCGCGAACACGATGCCGATGCTCGGTCCGAACGAGTACCCGGATTGCCTGGACTGGACGCAGACCGTGCTCGCCGACATCGCCGACATGAAACCGGACTACGTGTTCACCACCGCTACCCGGCCTCGGGAGGACGCCCCCGGCGACTTCACGCCCCCCTGGTACGCCACGGTGTGGCAGCAACTGACCGCGGACGGCGTCGGAGTTCTGGGCATCCGAGACACGCCATGGCTCGCGTATCGGGCCATCGACTGCCTCGCCGACGGCGGCACGGCCACTTCCTGCGGTATCCCGAGGGACGAGGCGTTGGACCCCGTCAACCCGGCCTTGGCCTCCTCGTTTCAGCTGCGCGGGTTCTCCGCTCTCGACCTGTCCGATGCGGTGTGCGACGACACCGTGTGCCGCGCCGAGCAGGGCAACGTTCTGATCTACCGTGACGAACACCATCTCACCGCGACCTACGTGCGAACCCTCACCACCGAGCTGGGCCGACAGATCGGATCGGCCACCGGCTGGTGGGCCGGACCGTGATCCAGTGGGGTCCAAGGCCAGGGGCATGCGGCTCGCGCTCGGTAAGCCCGGGCCCACCCGCCACAGTAGGTTGATCCATGCTGCACGAAGCCTCCGACGACACGCCAGCCATCGCAGTATGGCCGGGATCCGCTTATCCGCTCGGCGCGACCTACGACGGAGCAGGAACCAATTTCGCACTGTTTTCCGAGGTCGCGGAGGCCGTGGATCTGTGCCTGATCGCCGACGACGGAACCGAGACCCGCATCCGTTTCGAGGAATCCGACGGCTACGTCTGGCACGCATATCTGCCTACGGTGGTGCCCGGTCAGCGCTACGGCTACCGCGTTCACGGCCCGTGGGATCCGGCAGCCGGGCATCGCTGTGACCCGAGCAAGCTGCTCGTGGATCCGTACGGCAAGGCCTTCGAGGGATCGTTCGACGGCGATCGATCGCTGTTCTCGTACAACATGGACGCGCCGGCTCCCGAACCCGAGACCGAGGTACAGGTCGACGAGGAATCCGCGGATTTACTCGACGCCCAGGCCCCGTTCGAGGACGCCACAGATCTCGCCGATCCCGAAAACGAGATCATCGAGGAAGCTCCCGTCGCGCACGACGACGTGCCGAACAACGGCTTCCCCCAACACGATTCGCTCGGACACACGATGACCACCGTCGTGATCAACCCCTTCTTCGACTGGCAGGCCGATCGCGCCCCCAAGCGCCCGTATCACGAGACGGTGATCTACGAGGCCCACGTCAAGGGCATGACGATCAACCATCCCGACATCCCCGAATCCGAGCGCGGCACCTACGCGGGCCTGGCGCATCCGGTGATCATCGACCACCTCAACCACCTCGGTGTCACGGCCATCGAGCTGATGCCGGTGCACCAGTTCATGCAGGATCAGGTTCTGCTGGACAAGGGATTGCGAAATTACTGGGGCTACAACACCTTCGGCTTCCTCGCCCCGCACGCGGAGTACTCCTCGCTGCAGTCTCCCGGTGCCGCGGTCACCGAGTTCAAGGCCATGGTTCGTGCGTTCCACGCCGCCGGCATCGAGGTGATCCTCGACGTGGTCTACAACCACACCGCCGAGGGCAACCACATGGGCCCGACCATCAGCTTCCGCGGGATCGACAACGCCGCGTACTACCGGCTCGTCGACGGCGACCTCGAGCACTACATGGACTACACCGGTACCGGCAACAGCCTCAACGCGCGACACCCGCACACCCTCCAGCTCATCATGGATTCACTGCGCTACTGGGTCACCGAGATGCACGTGGACGGATTCCGATTCGACCTCGCGTCCACCCTGGCTCGGGAGCTGCACGACGTCGATCGCCTGAGCGCGTTCTTCGATCTGGTGCAGCAGGATCCGGTCGTCAGCCAGGTGAAGCTGATCGCCGAGCCCTGGGACGTGGGCGAAGGCGGCTACCAGGTCGGCAACTTCCCCGGCCTGTGGACGGAGTGGAACGGCAAGTACCGCGACACCGTGCGCGACTACTGGCGGGGCGAGCCGGCCACGCTGGGCGAGTTCGCGTCGAGACTGACCGGATCCTCGGATCTGTACGAGGCCACCGGCCGTCGCCCCGGTGCCAGCATCAACTTCGTCATCGCGCACGACGGGTTCACCCTCAACGATCTGGTGTCGTACAACGACAAGCACAACGACGCCAACGGTGAGGACAACAACGACGGCGAGAGCCACAACCGCTCGTGGAACTGCGGCGTGGAAGGCCCGACGGACGATCCGGAGATCCTGGACCTGCGTGCCCGCCAGATCCGCAACATCATGGCGACGTTGCTGCTCAGCCAGGGCACGCCGATGATCGCCCACGGCGACGAGATGGCGCGCACTCAGCAGGGCAACAACAATGTCTACTGCCAGGACTCCGAACTGGCCTGGATGGACTGGTCGTTGGCAGAGAAGAACGCCGAACTGATCGAATTCACCCGCAACGCAATCGCATTGCGCGCCGACCACCCGGTGTTCCGGCGTCGACGGTTCTTCGAGGGACGCCCCATTCGAACCGGCGAGCAGGCCCGAGACATCGCCTGGCTCACCCCCGCGGGCGAGGAGATGACTCCCGAGGACTGGGACAGCGGATTCGGCAAGTCACTCACGGTGTTCCTCAACGGTGACGGAATCCCGGAACCGAACCAGCGCGGCGAGCGCGTCATCGACGACTCTTTCCTGTTGTGCTTCAACGCACATCACGAGACCATCGAGTTCGTGACCCCCGACGGAAACTACGCAAAGGAATGGACGGTGGCGCTGAACACCGCGTCGCGAACCGGGGCAAGTGAGAAAACGATCGAAGCGGGTACACCGGTGGAGGTCACCGCTCGTTCCCTGCTCGTTCTACGAAAGACTGCCTGACACATGCCGCTGCCCACCAGTACATACCGGTTACAACTGCGGGGCGATGCCTTCACCCTGTCCGACGCCTCCGACGTGGTCGACTACCTGCACGACCTCGGGGTCACCCACCTCTATCTGTCGCCGATCCTGACGGCAACGGACGGGTCGACGCACGGGTACGACGTCACCGATACCGGGGCGGTCTCGGCCGCACTGGGGGGCCGAGAAGCATTGACACAGCTGCATTCTCGTGCTGCCGAACTGGGCATGGGGATCATCGTCGACATCGTGCCCAACCACGTCGGCGTGGAGGATCCGCGGCAGAACCGATGGTGGTGGGACGTACTGCGTCGTGGTCGCGACTCCGAGTACGCGACGTACTTCGACATAGACTTCGGAGCCGACAACGGCGTCGACGGCAAGATCGCCATCCCCGTCCTCGGTAGCGCGAGCGACGTCGGCGAGCTGACCGTCGACCGCTCCGAGGATCAGCCTCTGCTCGCGTTCTACGAGCACCGCTTCCCCATCGCCGACGGCACCGACAACGGCGACGCCCAGGCCGTGCACGATCGTCAGTCGTACCGTCTGGTGAGCTGGTCCGACGGGCTGATCGGCTACCGCCGGTTCTTCTCGGTGAACGGTCTGGCGGGAATCCGGCAGGAAGACCTCGACGTCTTCACCGACTCGCATCGTCAGGTGGCCGGCTGGATCGAGGACGGTCTGATCGACGGACTTCGCGTCGACCATCCCGACGGCCTGGCCGACCCCGCCGGCTATCTCACCGAACTACGCGGACTTCTCGGCCCGGACCGATGGCTGGTCATCGAGAAGATCCTGGCCGACGGCGAACCGCTGGACGAATCGCTCCCCGTCGACGGTACGACCGGATACGACGCCTTGGCCGCGGTCGGCGGAGTGTTCGTCGATCCCGAGGGCGTGCACGCACTCACCGCGTTGTCCCAGGTTCGTTCGGGAATCGCCTACGACAGCGAGACGCTGCACGAGACCGAACTGGACCTCAAGACCGGTGTCGCCCGCGGCGATCTGTCCCCGGAGGTGCGACGCCTCGCGCGCGCCGTCGTGCGTGAGTCCGGCACCACCGTCGATCTCGAGTCCGTCATCGACGCGATCGTCGCCGTCGTCGCGGCCGTCCCCGTGTACCGAACCGACTACGCGCCGCTCGCGCGTGTACTGCCCGGCGTGATCGCGGAGATCGGCGAGGAGCAGCCCGAGCTGGCAGCCGGCCTCGGCGCGTTGACGACGGCTCTGATCAGTGGTGCCGAATCGCCGGTGCGATTCGATCAGGTGTGCGGTGCCGTCACCGCCAAGGGTGTCGAGGACTGCCTGTTCTACCGCGCGAACCGACTCATCTCCTTGCAGGAGGTCGGCGGCGATCCCAGCCGATTCGGTTGCAGCACAGAGTTCTTCCATCTCACCAACGCAGACCGCGCGAAGCGCTGGCCGGCGGCGATGACCACGCTGTCGACTCACGACACCAAGCGAGGCGAGGACGTGCGGGCGCGCATCGGCGTGCTGTCGCAGACCCCCGAACTGTGGGCCCGATGCATCACCGACTGGGAAGAACTGACCCCGAGTCCGGACGGTACAACCGGAATGTTCCTGTGGCAGAACCTGTTCGGAGTCTGGCCGACCGACGGAGTGGTCACGTCCTCGTTGCGTGAACGCGTCCACGCCTACGCGGAGAAGGCGATCCGCGAGGCTGCCCTTCGCACGACGTGGACCGACCCGGACGAGGAATTCGAGTCCGCGGTACACAGTTGGCTCGACGCGATCTTCGACGGTGCCGTCGCGCGTTCGATGTCGATGCTCGTCGAGAAGCTCGCTCCGCACGGCCATTCCGACGCACTGGGTCAGAAGCTGTTGAACCTGGCCGGGCCCGGCATCCCCGACGTCTACCAGGGCACCGAGTTGTGGGAGGACTCGCTCGTCGACCCCGACAACCGCAGGCCCGTCGACTACTCGGTCCGTCGATCGATGCTCGCCGCCTCGAATTCCGCTGCGCTCTCGATCGATACCGGCGCTGCCAAGCTCGCCGTCGTTCGCTCCGCACTGCACGTGCGACGCGAGCGGCCCGAGAGTTTCGTCGGCGGAACCTACACACCCATCGTCGCGGACGGATCCGCGGCCGAGCACCTCGTCGGATTCGCGCGCGGCCCGGTGGCCGGCCACGTCGACGTGCTCGCACTCGCGACGAGGCTTTCGCTCGGCGTATCGGAGAAGGGCTGGGGCGAGACAACCGTGACCCTGCCCGACGGCCGCTGGCTCGACCGCATCACCGACGTCGAACACACCGGCACGGTGTCGGTGGCCGCGGTGTTCGCCTCACTCCCGGTCGCACTTCTGGTGCGCGACAACGAAGGAACGGTGACACAGTGACGTCCTCCACAGATACATCACGGGCAGCGACATCACCGGCAGCGACTCGTCGGTTCCAGGTCTGGGCACCGACCCCGAAGACCGTCCGCCTCCAGCTCGACGACGCGGTGCATCCGATGCAGAGCTCCTCGAACGGGTGGTGGCACGCGGACGTCGACTGCAGCCCGACGAGTCGTTACGGCTTCCTGCTCGACGACGCAGACAAGGCCCTCCCGGATCCGCGGTCACCCCGGCAGCCCGACGGGGTACACGAGCTGTCGCAGGTCTTCGACCTCGATCCGACGCTGTGGACCGACGCGGCCTGGACCGGACGGCAACTGCCCGGCTCGGCGATCTACGAGCTCCACATCGGCACGTTCACCGACGAGGGCACGTTCGACGCGGCCATCACCAAGCTCGATCACCTCGTCGATCTCGGCGTGACGTTCGTCGAGATCATGCCGGTCAACGGGTTCAACGGCGTGCACAACTGGGGCTACGACGGCGTTCTCTGGTACACCGTGCACGAGGGATACGGCGGCCCGGAAGGGTTGCAGCGCTTGGTCGATGCCTGCCATGGCCGCGGCATCGGCGTCGTTCTGGACGTGGTCTACAACCACCTCGGCCCGTCCGGCAACTACCTGGACCGCTTCGGCCCGTACATGACCGAGGGTGCCAACAGCTGGGGCCAGGCGATCAACTACGCCGAGGCCGACTCGGGTGAGGTGCGGCGCTACGCCCTCGACAACGCGCTGCGTTGGTTCGCCGAATTCCACATCGACGCGCTGCGACTCGACGCGGTGCACGCGATCGTCGACCACACTGCGGTGCACCTGCTCGAACAGCTGTCGATCGAAACTCGCAGCCTGTCCGCACATCTGGGTCGGCCACTGACCCTGATCGCCGAGAGCGATCTCAACGATCCGATGCTGATCACTGCTCGGTCGGGTGGCGGTTACGGACTCGACGCCCAGTGGGACGACGACATCCACCATGCGATCCACGCCGCGGTCTCCGGCGAGCGGCAGGGCTACTACGGGGATTTCGGTTCGCTGCAGGGGCTTGCGAACACGTTGCGGCAGGGCTTCTTTCACGCCGGTACGTACTCGAGTTTCCGCGGTCGCATCCACGGTCGCCCACTGGACACCCGGCGTATCCCGGCCAGTTCTCTGGTGACCTACACGACCACACACGACCAGGTGGGCAACCGCGCGATCGGCGACCGACCGGGCTTCTACCTCTCCCCCGGCCAGCTCGCAATCAAGGCCGCACTGGTGCTGACCTCGCCCTACACTCCGATGCTGTTCATGGGCGAGGAATGGGGAGCGTCGACGCCGTTCCAGTTCTTCACCTCGCACCCCGAGCCCGAGCTGGGCAAGGCGACCGCAGAGGGGCGCAAGGCGGAGTTCGCCGAGCACGGTTGGGACAAGAGCGATATCCCCGATCCGCAGGATCCCGAGACGTTCACACGGTCGAAGCTGAACTGGTCGGAGCTGGGCGACGGTGATCATGCGCGGCTACTGGCCTTCTACCGCGATCTGCTCCGGCTGCGCCGTGACCGGACCGAACTGACCGATCCGTGGCTCGACCACGTGAAGGTGGACTACGACGAGGACGCGCAGTGGATCGTCGTACGCCGAGGCCGCATCAGCGTGGTGTCCAACCTGTCCGAATCCGCGGTGACAGTACCGGTCGGCGGCTCCACACTGCTCGAATGGGAGCCGACGACCTCGAACGAAACCCGCTCTGCCACCACGGTTCCCGGTCACTCCGTCGTCGTACTGGAGTCCTGACGCCTACGTAGGTTGACCAGGACGAACACGGCGGTGATCGCCAGCACCACCGCGGTGGCGACGGCCGCGACATGCATGCCCGACACGAACGCAGCATGTGCGGAATCGAGCAGAACCGTCGCCACCGAGTCCGGCAACTCACGAGCCACCGCATCCGCGCCGCCGAGTGTTTCGCCTGCCTTTGCTCCGAGCTCGGGGGGCAGCTGAGTGACGTCGATTCCGCGACGGAAGATGGCCATCACCACGGTGCCGAGTACAGCGACACCCAATGCGATACCCAGCTCGTACGCGGTCTCCGACACCGCCGAGGCAGCTCCCGCTCGTTCGGGTTCGACCGCGCTGACCACCAGTTCGGAGGTGAGCGTCAGCGCGACACCCACGCCGGCTCCCACGAGCACGAACCCGGCGATGAACAAGGCCGGTCCGCTGTCCGTCGCGAGCCCGACCAGGATGCCTGCGCCCGCAGCCGCGACGAACATCGCGACACCGAGAACCGTTCCCGCGCTGAAGTATCGAACCAGGACCGCGACCAGCAGTGAGGTGACGATACTGGCGGCGGTACCCGGCAGCAGTAACAGTCCCGCTTCGAGTGGACTGTTGCCGAGCACGAGCTGCAGGTACTGCGAGCCGAAGAACAACACGCCGGCGAGTGCGAACACCGACAGGAAGTTCGTGGCCACGCCCGTCGAGAATGCCCGGTTGGCGAACAGTCGCAGGTCGATCATCGGGGCGGCAAGAGTCCGCTGCCGACGGACGAACACGAATCCGGCGATGACGCCGACCACCGCGGAGAGCAGGTAGACCACGTCGAATCCGTGTGCCGCAGTCTCTTTCACCGCGAACACCAATGGGACGATGGCGAGCATCGACAGTGCCGAGCTCGTCAGGTCGAAGCGCCCCGGGTTCGGATCCTTGGACTCGGGGATGACCAGCGGCCCGAGAGCGATCAGCACGATCATCACGGGGATGTTGATCAGGAACACCGA
>NZ_BAOX01000136.1:0-12327 GCF_000813105.1 Rhodococcus sp. BS-15
TCGTCGTCACCGCATCTCTGACCATTCCGGTCTTCGGTGAGCTCATCACCGACCCGGTCGAGACCGTCGCACGGATCGACAGCACGTTCGCCATCGTGCTCGGCGCCTTGACCTTCACCATCGCCACCATCGGCATCAACATCGTCGCCAACTTCATCTCGCCTGCGTTCGACTTCTCCAACGTCAGCCCGCAGCGCATCAGCTGGCGCGCAGGCGGCATGATCGCGGCCATCGGCTCGGTTCTGATCACGCCCTGGAATCTGTACAACAATCCCGATGTCATTCACCTGACGCTGGAGACCCTCGGCGCGTTCATCGGACCGTTGTTCGGCATCCTCATCGCCGACTACTACCTCGTCCGCAAGCAGAAGGTCGTCGTCGACGAACTGTTCACCATGTCGCCCACCGGGTTGTACTGGTACTCGAAGGGTTACAACCCGGCCGCGGTGTACTCCACCGTCGTCGGCGCGGCGGTAGCCATGTTCACCGTGCTCTTCAACGGGGCCATCGACGGCATGGAACTCGCTGGTATGTCGACGGCGTCGAAGTACAGCTGGTTCATCGGTTGTGGCATCGGATTCGTCATGTACTACTACCTGGCGACGCGAACCAAGCTGGCCGTCACCAACTTCGACGTTCCAGCAAAGGCATAGGATTTCGCACGTGCTCATCAAGGTCATCAATCCGAACACCACCAGTTCGATGACCGCAACGATCGGTGACTGTGCCCGGGCCGTGGTCGGCCCGGGCACCGTCGTCGAGGCGGTCAGCCCCTCGATGGGACCGGTGTCCATCGAATCCCACGTAGACGAAGCCCTCAGCGTCCCGGGTATTCTCGCCGAGATCGCCAACGGCGAGGCCGCGGGGGTCGACGGCTACGTCATCGCCTGTTTCGGCGATCCCGGCGTCGACGCGGCTCGTGAAATGGCCTCCGGGCCGGTCGTCGGTATCGCGGAGGCGGCGATGCACGCCGCCAGTTTCCTGGGGCGAGGATTCAGTGTTGTCACCACGCTCGGACGCACCGTCGGGCGGGCACAGGATCTGGCCGACCACTACGGCTTCGGACGACAGTGCCTCGGCATCCATGCCTGCGAGTTACCCGTCCTGGATCTCGAGACCGACCCCGACGCCCGCAAGATCGTCACCGAGGCGTGCCGCGTAGCCGTCGAGACGGACGGCAGCGACGCCGTGGTCCTCGGATGCGCCGGGATGGCCGATCTGTGCCGTCACATTTCGGCCGAGATCGGTGTACCGGTGGTCGATGGTGTGGCAGCGGGGACGCTGTTCGTGCAGTCCCTGATCACCCTGGGGCTGGGCACGGGAAAACGGGGAGAATTCGCTCCCCCGCCGCCCAAGCTCTACACCGGGATGCTCGAGGGATTCACTCGCAGCTGAGCCGCTCCGCCCATCGCGACCCGTCGATGATGGCGGAGTCCATTCTCCGCGGGGTCAGTGCATCACCGATGCGTTCGACGCGAACCCCACTGTGCTCCAAGTCCTTCCACAGTCCATCGACCGGTACCTGATGTAGTGCGCAGACGATCCAATCGACTTCGATGTCTCGAGATCGGCCGGTCGCGTGATGCAGCAGGGTCGTCACTATGGCGTCACCGTGCGCCTTCGCCTCCAACGGAATCACCTCGGTCATACACACGATCGATGCTGCGTGCGCTCGTCGTCGCCATCCCACCAGATCGAGAGTCGAACCGAGGTCCTGCCCGACGACCATGCCCGGAGTGGCGATGGTGACGGCGCACCCGCTGCCGGCGAGAAACTCCGCCGTCGACGTCCCCTGGTGAAATCCCAGTTCGTCGAACACCAGTACTCGACCCTCCGGCCTGCATCGACCGTCGAGCACGTCCCGCACGTCGACGATACGGTCGAGTTCACCGGCCCAGCCGGGGCGTACCGACCTGGCTCCGGTCGCAACGACAACGTGATCGGGCATCGCTGCGAGAATCTCCTGTGTCGTCGGCGTCGTTCCCGTCTCCATTGCCACCCCGTAGCGGCGGCATTCGGATTCCAGTGCCGAGATCGCTCCCATGATCTCCTCCCGGTGTGGAGCAGCAGAGGCAGTCAGGATCTGCCCACCGACACGAGACCGACTCTCGTACAGAGTCACTCGATGACCTCGCTGGGCTGCAGACGATGCAGCCTGCAAGCCCGCGGGACCTCCCCCGACGACGATGACGTTCAGGCAGCGCGTTCTCGGCATGGGGAGCAGCATCTCGTTGCCGACGGAGGGATTCACCACACAGCCGATCGACAGGTTCATCCCCACGCGGCCGATGCAGTCCTGATTGCAGCCGATGCACGGCCTGATCGTCGACGCTGCCCCCGCGGCCGCTTTCACGGTGAAATCCGGGTCTGCGATCTGTCCCCTGGCGATCCCCACCAGGTCGCAGATACCCTGCGACAGCGCGTCTTCCGCCTGTGCAGGGGCGGTGAATCGGCCGACGCCGATGACCGGCAACGACACCCTCGCGCGAATTGCAGCAGGTACGAAATTCGCATATCCGGAAGCCGTGGCCATCGACGCTTCGATCAGATGCATCGACGAATGCACCACTCCGACGACGGTGTTGATGTAGTCCACCGCACCGGTGGCCTCGACGATGCGTGCCGTCTCGATTGCCTCGTCGAGCTCGATCCCGCCCTGGACCGATTCGGAGCCCGCCAGACGCACGCCGAGTACCAGGTCGGGACCGAGCGCCTCGCGAACGGCATCGATGACCTCCCGCAGGAAGCGAGTTCGCCCCCACAGGTCACCGCCGTAGCCGTCCTCGCGCAGGTTGTTCGAGCGAGCGAGAAATCCTCGGATGAGCGAGGATTGGGAGCATTGAAGTTCGACGCCGTCGAGTCCGCCTACCCGGCTGTGCGTCGCGACGAGGGCATACCCGGCAACGATCTCGCGGATCTCGTCGCGTTCGAGGGCACGGGGCACTTCACGAAACAACGGGTCCGCCACCGCGCTGGGTGCCAGGATCGGCGCGCGCGAGTACATGCTCGAACTCTGTCCGCCGTTGTGGTTCAGCTGCGCCAGCACCAGACCGCCGTGCCGGTGCACGGCGTCGGCGATCTGTCGATAGCCGAGGACCACCTCGGGCAGGTAGCCGCGAACCAGTTTCTCGTACGGTCGATCGGACGGGTGGGTGCACTGTTCCTCGGTGATGATCAGCCCGGCACCGCCGCGCGCCCGAGCCTCGTAGTAGGCGGCGTGCCGTTCGGTGGGCAGTCCGTCGACGGCGAAGTTGGTCAGATGTGCGGTGAACACCACCCGGTTGCGAACCGTTCTCGGTCCCAGAGCGAGCGGAGCGAACAAGCGTGGGTACTCGGTCACCGTGCAGCAGCCATCGACGCAACCGCCGTTGCAGCGGCGTGACCCTCTCGAACGGCCTCCAGGGCAGTCCGTGGAGCCAGGCAGTCACCCACCCGATTCCCGTTTGCGGGCAGCGCTTCTCGAGCAGAGCAATCGACCAGGACGGTACAGCGAACCACGGAACGCTCACCGGTGTGGACGTTCTCGAGCAGGGCACCCGCAGCATCGGCCGATCGAACTGTGGACATCACATGCATCGTGACACCGGCCCGTCGAAGTCGCACATTCGACGCCACCATGTCTCCTGTCATAGACAGGTGTCGACCCACGACGTCGTCGGGGGTGACGATCGAGACCTCCCGTCCGGCTTCGACGAGTCGATCGACGATATCGACGGCAATCGGGCCGCCTACGGGATCGAACACGAGAACCGGACCGGCCTCGATCGCGCTACCGAGCGCAACGCTGCCGGCGTCGAGATACTGAACGTGATCGCTCACGGTCAGGTGCGAGGTCGGTGCCCGGCTTCCGGTCGCCACGATAGTTCCGTCCTCCGCGCTCACTCCGGTGACGATATCCACACCGAGGCGGCGACATTCAGATTCCAGCCAGAGCGGCAGGGCCCGTAACGGTGTCGCGGCGAGCATGCCGCCGACGCGCTGTGTCCGTTCGCGGACGGTCACCGCGAATCCGCGCACAGCCAGTACCCGAGCGGCCTCCAACCCGGCGACTCCGCCGCCGACCACCGTCGCCTCACCGGAATCGGTGTCGGGCAGCGGATCGTCTTCGACCCGTCCGATGCACTGCACCAACGGGTTTCGAGGGTCGCGTACCTGACAGCTCTGGTTGCACAACACGCACGGTCTCGGAGCGCGGCCCTTACGGACCGTGGCAACGAGATCTGGATCCGCGATCTGCGCCCTGGTCATTTCCACCAGATCCGCGGTCCCGTCGCGTAGAGCGTCGTTCGCCATACCTGCATCGACGACGCTGCCTTGCAACACCACCGACATTTGTCCGCCGACGGCCTCGCGGAGCGAGCGACACAGTTCTCGATTGAAACCCTGCGGCTGGTGGAAATCAGGTCGATACGACGACGCCGTCATGGCGCTGCCGCGGACGACGACGAGAACATCTATCTCGGATGCCAAGTCCGCCACCGTCGAGATGGCCGCGCCGGGGACGATTCCGGCCCACGGTGCTCCCTCGTCGCAGCTCAGCCGAAGCGCGAGGATGCCGGCACCGAGAGCGGCGCGAGTGGCCGCCAGGACCTCGCGAAGCAGGAGGCTCCGGTCGGTACCGTACCGATCGGCGCGGCGATTGGTCAGCCCCGACAGGAATTGACGGAGCAGAGACCGCGGGCCGGCGTCGAGCTCGATCCCATCCATTCCCGACGCCATCGCCCGGGATGCCGATTCCGCGAAATCTGCTGTCAGCAGCGCAATATCGGCATAGTCCATCTCGCGCGGCGACTCACGGGAGGACACATCGGCGATCCTGGACGGCCCCCACAGGGCGCTGCGCGAATAAGCACTCGACCCCTGCGATCCGGTATGCGACAAGCCCGCGAGCACGAGGCTGCCGTGATCGTGGCAGGCCCGGGCGGTCGCCGCCCATCCCTCGTCGCATTCGGCGGCCAGTGGGGAGCGCTCGTACGGCCAGTCCGAGGGATGCACCGACGCACCCTCGGTGACGACGATGCCCGTACCCCCACGTGCGCGCCGCTCGTAGTAAGCCACCATCTCCTCCGAGAATGCCCGGCCCACTGCGAGATTGGTCTCGTGGGGGCCGAACATCACTCGGCTTGCAGCTGTTCGTCCGTTGCAGGAGAACGGTTCGTCGATCATCGGACTCGGAAGCTAGACGCCGAGTCTGCGGTCGAACCCGGCAGGCATCACGACATCCGACGCAGACAGGTCGTGTACCGACGAGTGTCCGAGCCCCAGGACTGCGGAATCGACGCCACCACGGAGGATGTCGAGCACGTTCTCCACGCCCGCCTGACCACCCGCCGACAGACCCCACAGGTATGCCCGTCCGATCAACACCGCACGCGCACCGAGCGCCAACGCCTTCACAACGTCACTGCCACGCCGTATTCCGCCGTCGAGGGTGATCTCGATCTGATCGCCGACAGCCTCCGCGATCGCGGGCAGCGCCCGGATCGGGGCCGGGGTCCCGTCGAGATTGTTGCCTCCGTGATTGGACACCGAGATGGCCGTGACACCTGCATCGACTGCCTTCTTGGCGTCGTCGACACGCATGACGCCCTTGAGCATGAACGGTCCACCCCACTGCTCACGCAGCCACGCCACGTCCTCCCACGTCGCAGCGGAGTGCCCATCCACTCGCCGTACGCCCCGAAGAACGTCGGAGCAGGCCCGCCCGTCGGCGGAGTCAAGTTGGGGGTCGTCAAATCGGGAATCTTCCCCGTCTTGGCGAACTCCCACAGCCACTTCGGCCGCATGATGCCCTCCGGAGCGAACGCAGCCATCGCCTTGAGGTCCATCTTCTCCGGAATCGACGGGCTACCCCAATCACGGCCGTTGGAGAACGACCAGTCCAGGGTCATGATCAATCCGACAGCGCCGGCTGCGCGTGCCCGCTCCATCCGCTGCAGCAGGACCTCACGCGAACCCACCCAGTACATCTGGAAGAACGTCTGCGGATTCGCCGCCGCAACCTCTTCGACGGACTTGCTGGCAAACGACGACAACCCGATCGGAATACCCCGCGCTGCAGCCGCTCTCGCCACAGCAACCTCGCCGTCCGGATGAACTGCCTGCACACCCGTCGGGGAAATCATCACCGGAAACGACAGCGACTGCCCCATCACCGTCGTCGACAGGTCCCGCTTGTCCGACAACCCCGCCACATGCGGGGCGAAGCCGAGCTCGCCGAATGCCGCCATGTTGTCGTCGATCGTCAGACCACGCTCCGAGCCGGCCACCAGGGCGGCGTACACGGACTTCGGTAGACGTTTCTTCGCACGCCGCTGCGCTTCGGCAACGGTCTCGAACCACGCACTCTTGGCCATTACTGTGTGTCCTGTTCCATTCCTGCGAGCGGGTTCTCGTCGCAGATTTTCGCCGGCGGACG
Source organism: Rhodococcus sp. BS-15 (assembly GCF_000813105.1). NCBI lineage: Bacteria > Bacillati > Actinomycetota > Actinomycetes > Mycobacteriales > Nocardiaceae > Rhodococcus > Rhodococcus sp. BS-15. The sequence continues at coordinate 6,419 of NZ_BAOX01000136.1, forward strand.
CATCATCAACGTGAGCGGCACCGACTTTCGAGGGGTCTTACGTTGCCCGGTACGGGAATGGTCGACACTCGACTTGGGGATCTCCCCCGCCGCTGCCAACGCCATCTCACCGTTACCGATGACGCATTCGGGATCCGGACCGTCCATGGGGAGGCCGGTGAAGAATTTCGCGGCCATGCAGCCACCGCGGCACGAATCGAAATGGGCGCACTTGGTGCACGCACCCGAGGTCTGCGGTGACCGCAGCTCCTGGAACAATTCCGATGTCTGCCAGACGGATTGGAATCCGCCCATGCCGTCCTTCGCGTCTCGCACGATGTTGCCGGCGAGGAAGTTCTCGTGAATGGCGAACGGGCACGCGTAGACGTCGCCGATCGGATCGATCAGACACACCACACGCCCGGCACCGCAGAGGTTCAGCCCGGGAAGAGCATCACCGAAAGCGGACAGGTGGAAGAACGAGTCACCGGTCAGCACACCCTCGCCGTTGGCCACGAGCCAGTTGTACAACTCACGCTGCTGACCCGCCGTCGGGTGCAGATCATCCCACACATCCGCGCCGCGACCCGAGGGCCGAAGTCGTGTGATACGCAGCGTTGCAGCGTATTTGTCGGCCAGTGCCTTGAAGTCGTCGAGCTGGCCGACATTGTGGCGGGTGACGACGACCGAGATCTTCGCGTCCCGGAAACCCGCTTCCTTCAGGTTTTCCAGGGCGCGGCACGCCATGTCGAACGAACCGGGACCGCGCACCGCGTCGTTGACCTCTGCGGTCGCGCCGTCGATGGAGATCTGCACATCCACGTAGTCCGACGCAGCGAGGCGCTCCGCGACCTTCTTGTCGATCTTGACCCCGTTGGTGGAGAACTTCACCCCTACCTGATGCGCCGTCGCATAGTCGACGAGCTCCCAGAAGTCCGACCGCACCGTCGGCTCGCCGCCGCCGATGTTGACGTAGAACACCTGCATCTTCTGCAACTCGTCGATGATCGACTTGCACTGTTCGGTGCTGAGTTCGCGCGGATCACGGCGACCCGACGAGGACAGACAGTGCACGCACGAGAGATTGCAAGCGTAGGTCAGCTCCCACGTGAGACAGATGGGCGCGTCGAGTCCGAGTTCGAATTGATCGACCAGTTTTCCTACCGGAGCTGGTCTCTCGAGTGTGGAAGTCATAGGGGCGGTCCTGTCCAGAGAAAGGTCGAGGGTCAATGGTCCTTAGCGGCGCGTGATCATCTTCGAGTCGGCCAACGTCGCAAGCGCTTTCACATACGCAGCCGATCCGGCCTCGGTGATGCCCGCGGCCGCGATCGCGGAGCGCATATCGGGGTGATCGGGGAACGATTGGATGATCGCCACGATCGTGCGGTTCTTCAGAAAAGAGAGCTTGCGAGTTCCGAAGTGGTAGAGCAGCGCCCCGAACGACTCGGGACGCAGCGCCACCTGCGGATGCAATGCCCACGGCACATCCACATCGAGTGCGTCCTGCACTGCAGCTGTCATGATCAGTACACGCCGCACATGCCGTCGATGGACACTTCCTCGACCAACGACTCTTCGACCAGATCGGACTCGACGACAGCCGTGCTGACCACAGCGTTCTCGTTGTTCTTCGACATCTGTAACCTCCTGAGATTGATGGGGACCACACTCGCGATCGACAGTGGCTTGGATCACCACCATAATGGCACTGGGTGCAGAAAGACACAATATGGAAGGAAAATATGGCCAGGAGCGCGAAACCGTCCAATCGGGTAGGTCGACGCCCGTCCACGACGTTGGGCGAACTGAGCGATATCGGGATCGAACTGTTCTCTTCCAAAGGCTTCGAGGAGACCAGCGTCGACGACATAGCCGACGCAGCAGGCATCGCGAGGCGAACGTTCTTTCGCTATTTCCCATCCAAGAACGCAGTTCCCTGGGGTGACTTCGACTCTCAACTCGCAGCACTGAGGGCGCATCTGGACGACCTGCCCGAAAACATCGGACTCGCCGATGGATTGCGCTCCGCCCTGGTTCAGTTCAATTCTTTTCCCGAGGAAGAAGCCGCGGTTCACCGGCAGCGGATGTCGTTGATTCTGGGCAATCCGGCATTGCAGAGCTATTCGATGGTCATGTACGAGGGTTGGCGAGCTGTCATTGCCGAATACGTCGCCGCACGAACCGCTTCCGATCCGACAGACCACTTTCCGAGAACGGTTGGCTGGATGGTCCTCGGTGTGGCAATCTCGGCATACGAGCAGTGGCTGACCGAAGATCGATCGAATTTGGCCGAGCTACTCACCGCCGGGATCGCACCACTGCAGTCCGGCCTGAACCCACCGCCTTAGCGCACCCGAATACAGAAGGCTATCGAGATGACCGAATTGGATGCACTCGCAGCGAGCCCCGATGGCGTCTGGGCTCACGAGAACGTCGTGGTGCGACGCATACCCGGACTCGAGTTCGATGCTGTGAGAACAGGATCCACCGTGCAAGTAAACCACGGACTGACCTCGGTCGAGATCGGTGAACGTCTCGTTCCCATCGTTACCGCCCAAGCCCGCCATGCTGGCCTTTCCCAGCGTGAGTTCGAGTTGGTGCTGGTCGGACTCGTCCGCACCACCGTCCCGGATCCGGTCGACGCGTGGACCACGTATTACCGAAACTCACTGGACGAGCTGGTCTCAGGCTCTGCAGATTTCGCTCCCGTCCATGAGCGCGCAGAGTCCTTGGTCGTCGGCTCGGTGCTCGACTTGGGTTCGTGCTTCGGCTTCTTCCCACTGAGGCTGGCCATGAAAGGCCGCTCCGTAACTGCCACGGACCTGTCCGAGGGCACCATGCGGCTGCTCGCTACCGTTGCGCCGCGTCTCGGCATCACGCTCGACACCGTGGTGTGCGACGCCGCCGACGTTCCTGTTGCGGACAGCAGCGTCGATACAGTGACGGCATTGCATCTGCTGGAACATGTCGATGCCGAGACGGGCTCTAGAATCATCACCGAAGCACTCCGGATCGCCCGCATACGTGTGGTCGTAGCCGTGCCCTACGAAACCCAGACCACCACCTGTCACGGGCACGTTCGCACGTTCGACAGGGCGGCGTTGATCGAGCTCGGTCGGTCGACAGGTGCCAGATTCCTGACGTCGGAGCATCACGGTGGATGGCTCGTGGTCGACAAAGCTTCCGCACCCCAGTTGACCTGAAGAGGTTTCGCGCCAGGACATCTCACCAACGCACCTACAACGGCGGCTCATCGGCGTCCTCTGGCGGACAGGGTAACTCGGGCGGTCCTCGAGGTGGATCGCCAGAGGACCGCACCGCCTGGGAGCCCCGACGAATGGACCGGGTGTACACCATCGCCGAGTTGGGGGACCGCTCGGGCAGGCGGTCGATCGAGGCTGGTCCTAGGTGCGACGATCCGTTGTCGACGACCCGTGCGGTGTGGACGGCGTAGCAGCGAGGTGAGTCACCGCGCCGCTGCGGTGGTATTCGTGGCTGACACGCATAGACCGAGATCACAAAGTCGTTGCGTCACGGGTGACGGTCGAGGAAACAACGGCGCCTAGGCGAACAACAAGATTCGCGGGGCTTCGTCTGGGTCACTGGCCGTCGCTGGGAGGCGCGCCGCCGCCGGGCGGTGGCCCACCTGCGCCCGGTCCCGTATTCGCCGTTTCAGTCGTCTCACCGCGAAAGCAGGTCAGGACGGCATTCTCGGCTGCAGTGTTCGCGTGGTAGTGGTATCCGAGGCTGTCGGTGTCGTGACCATTGCACACGTCCAGCCCGGCCCCCGCCTGGGCGTCGCTCTCGTAAGGTGCATGAATTCCGTAGCCGTCGAGGGCATAGCCGAACAGCGCTGTCTCGCCCTCGTCGACGTCTTGTTCGGCGTTCGAGCAACCCGTCGTCGCGTGCATGTGATAGCCCTCTTGCGGATTCACATGACCGCCGCAGTCGTCGAAAACGCCGATCGTGTAGTTGCCCAGAATGAGTTCGATCGGTGCGCTTCCGTCGATGGTCACGCCATCGAGGGTGACGCCGACAGTTGCGCCGACATCGGAGGGCTCGTCGGCGACGATTGGCGTGATGGGGATTTCGATGGTGGAGGGGACAGCGCCACCGTTCTCTGTCCACTCGATCTCGCCGTACACACACAGATTTACCGGGCCGGCGTCCGGGTCGTCTTGCGCTCCTCCGGTGACGAGGTCGTTGAACTTCGCGGACGAGTCGGTCGACAGGACGTTGCCTTCGTCGTCGTACAGCTTCCAGGTCGGGTCGTCGTAGATCTCGGCGAGACTCGTGATGAACTCGCCGTCCACGTCGTATACCGCGTCGCCGTCGAACCAGATCCCGGCATCTTCTGCAGTGTCGGACGTGGTTTTCGGGCACCACGGGCCTATCTCGTCGCGGGTGGCGGGGAAACCGGCAATCGTCAGTTCGTAGCAGGAGGTCTGGGTTCCGCTTGCCAGCGTGCAGTCCGTTGTGACTGCGTCCTCGGTGAGGGCTCCGTCGAAGAAGGCGTCAGGATCGACCGTTGTCACCGCCCCGTTGTCGGAAGCGGAGGATCCTGCCGTTGACTCGTCGGTCGAACCGTCGCTACCGCAGGCGGAGACGAACAGCGCCGAAATGATCAGGAGTCTGGCAAGGCTGGATTTTGTTGACACGGTGTCGGCTCCTCGATTGCGGGCTCATACAAAGGGTCGAGAACATGAGACCTCGTGGCGTGGTGAGCATGTGGGTTGCCGCTGCCGGACGACGCGGAATGTGATCGTGCTTCGATTTACGTCAACACACGACTCGCGGTCCAGGCCAGCCCGAGAAGCCCTGCGCCGCTGCAGATTGCAACTCGAAACCAGGACCTGCGCTCGGCGAAAATCTTTCCGACAACCCAGATTGCAGCTGTTACGACAAGTACCACGAAAGTCTGCGCAAGATCGATGCCGATGTTGAAAGCGGCAAGCGCGCTGACGTGGTGAGCAGTGACGAGGCCGAGAGTGCTCAGGCTGGAGGCGAACCCCAAGCCGTGGACGAGTCCGATCAGAGCGGCGAGCCACGGCCGGATGGTGTCGCCTTTACCTCGGATCGCCAGTACTGCTGCGGCGACGATGGACAGTGATATAGCGGGCTCCACCCAGTGCGCGGGGATGGACACGAGATCGAAGTAGGCCAGCGTGAGGCTCGTTGCGTGTCCGATGGTGAAGGCGGTGACCAGTGCTACCACTCGCAACGTGGTGGCTCGGGTCACTGCAGAACCCACCACGGCGAAGGTCAGTACCACCAGGAACAGGAGGTGATCGAGACCGGAGAACACGTGGTCCATGCCGGTGACGAGAAACGACCGGATGGTGGCGCCTGCACCGACTGTGATCGACACCGTCCCGTCTTCCGAGAGCTGGCCTGCCACCGACCCGTCGGGACCTGCGAGCAACACTTGCGTCGACGGTGAGGTAAAGGACCAGTCCATGCCGACGTTCGAGACGTCGCCGTCATGCGGGCCGGTCGCGAACAGAACCTGGACGTACTCCGACGGGGCAGTGAGTACCGACTGGGCGGGATGGCCGGCTCCGATGATCTCGACGTCCTGGCCGTCGATCTGGATCGCCACATGGTCCCGGACGGCGTCGACCAAGCCGGCGGACACTGTGGTTTCTTGTGTACGAAGCTCCGATTCAGCGAGCAAACCGTCGCCAGTTGTGTCCTTGTAGCCGAGCTCGCTGAACAGCACTGGTGCGGTGACGAGCAGCCGTTGATCGTTCGACACCAACGCTATCGAATTGCCGCTGTCATCATGTGCGGAGGCAGGGCCCGCGCCGATGATACTCGTCGCCGCACAAGCCATGGCTACGAATAACGCCGATGCCAGGTGCTGCGGTATACGCAGTCGCAGCACTTTCTAGCCTCCGGCCGGGCCGCCTGCGGGAGGCGGGCCGCCCTCG
>NZ_BAOX01000135.1:0-12330 GCF_000813105.1 Rhodococcus sp. BS-15
TCCCACCGTGCGACGCACCGCCCCGGACTGCCAGGGCACGACCGCATCGACGCCCGCTTCGGTGGCCAGCTCGACTGCCAGCTCCGACCGGTCCGCCTTCGGCAATGCCTGCACGAGCGTCACGACCGGGGTGGGTCGCGGCATCTCGCTGCGCGACTGCACGGTCAGTTCCAGCCGGTTCTTCTCCGCTGCGGCCACGACCGTGTCGGCCAAGCCGCCCGCTCCGTCACCGAGCAACACCCGCTCGCCGACGCGGATGCGTCGCACGGTCGCGGCGTGGTGCCCTTCCTTGCCGTCGAGCACGGCTAGCTCCCCGACGTTCGGCAGGGGCGAGAGGTAGAAGACCGTGGGGGCCATGGATCAGCGACCGCTGAAGGCTTCCCGCAACCGCGAGAACAGGCCGCCGCTGTGTGCCGAACCGGTGGTGACGACCTCGGCCGAGTCGCGGTCGCGCATCGACCTGAGCTGTTCGAGCAGGTGGGTCTGCTTGCTGTCGAGCTTGGTCGGCACGATGACCTCGAGGTGCGCGTGCAGATCGCCGCGAATACCGGACCGCAGCTTGGGCATACCGTGACCACGCAGTACCGTCGTCGAATTCGGTTGTGTGCCTTGCTCGATCGAGATCTCGGTGGGTCCGTCGATGATCGCGTCGATGTTGACCGAGGTGCCAAGAGCTGCGTCGACCATCGGGACGCGGACGGTGCAGTGCAGGTCGTCACCGTCGCGCACGAACACCTCGTGCTGCTGTTCGACGATCTCCACGTACAGGTCACCGGCGGGTCCGCCGCCTGGACCGACCTCGCCCTGTGAGGCCAGTCGGATCCGCATGCCGTTGCTTACGCCGACCGGCACCTTGACCGAGATGTCGCGACGCGACCGAACGCGACCGTCGCCGCCGCACTTGCGGCAGGGGTCGGGGATGGTCTCGCCTGCGCCGCGGCAGGTGGGGCACGGACGGCTGGTCATGACCTGGCCGAGGAACGAGCGCTGCACCGACTGCACTTCACCGGCACCGCCACAAGTTTCGCAGCGCACCGGCTTGGAATCACCGTTGGTGCCCGAGCCCGTGCACAGGTCGCACAGAATCGCCGTGTCGACGGTGATGTGCTTGGTCACGCCCGTGGCGCACTCGTCGAGGGTGAGCTTGGTACGCAGCAGCGAGTCCGCTCCCGGCTGCACGCGGCCCTTGGGCCCACGCTGCGATCCGCCCGCGCCGCCGCCGAAGAACGCTCGAACACATCTCCCAGGCCGCCGCCGAATCCGGCTCCACCGAATCCACCACCACCGCCGCCTCCGCCGCCCTGCTGCAGCGGGTCGCCGCCGAGGTCGACGATGCGACGCTTCTCCGGATCGGAGAGCACCTCGTACGCGGTGGAGATGTCCTTGAATCGAGCCTGCGCGGCCTCGTCCGGGTTGACGTCCGGGTGCAGTTCTCGCGCCAGCTTGCGGTAGGCGCGCTTGATCTCCTGGTCCGTAGCCTGCTGGCCGACGCCCAAAGTCCCGTAATAATCCCGTGCCACGTCGTCTCTTTCGTCCTAGAAGATGTATCTCGTTCGATGAAGCTGTGTTCCGGCCGCCCGTGCCCCCGCCGCCTGCGTTCGATCGGTTCTCGCTCGTCTCAGCGCTCGGCCAGGACCTCGCCGATGTACCTGGCAACCGCGGCGACCGACGCAATTGTTCCTGGGTAGTCCATTCGGGTCGGCCCGAGAACACCCATTCCTCCGAGGACCATGCCAGCCGACCCGTATCCGGTGGAAATCACCGATGTCCCGCGCATCTCCTCGACCTGGGTTTCCTCGCCGATCCGCACCGTGACGGTGCGGGTGTCCTGCGTCACGGCGAGGAGCTTGAGGACGACCACTTGCTCTTCCAGCGCCTCGAGTACCGCTCTGAGCGATCCGGGAAACCCAGCGTCGCCCGCGAAATCCGCGGCGTTGCGCGTCAGGTTCGCCGTCCCGCCGAGGACCAGGCGTTCCTCGGGGTGCTCGACGAGTGATTCCACCAGCACCGTTGCCGATCGAATCATCGCGTCGCGCAGCGCGGGCGGAGCGTTCTCGGCCAGTTCGGCCACCGCAGCCGACGCCGCCGCCAGCCGCTTGCCCTCCAGCGCACTACCGAGCAGACGCCGCAGCTGAGCCAGATTCTCGTCGTCGATCACGTCACCGAGTTCGACGATGCGCTGATCGACTCGCCCGGAGTCGGTGATGAGCACCAGCAGCAACCGGGCCGGGGTCAGCGCCACCACTTCCAGGTGGCGAACCGAGGACGCCGACAGCGTGGGGTACTGCACCACGGCTACCTGACGGGTGAGCTGAGCCAGCAACCGGACACCGCGTCGCAACACGTCGTCCAGGTCGACGCCGTTCTCGAGGAACTCCAGGATGGCGCGACGTTCGGCCGCCGACAGCGGCTTGACGTCGGCTATCCGGTCGACGAACTGCCGATAGCCCTTGTCGGTCGGCACCCGGCCGGAACTGGTGTGTGGCTGGGCGATGTAGCCCTCGGCCTCGAGCACGGCCATGTCGTTGCGCACCGTCGCACTGGACACTCCCAGGTTGTGGCGCTCGACCAGGGCACGTGAACCGACGGGTTCCTGGGTGGACACGTAGTCCGCCACGATCGCTCGTAGAACCTCGAACCGCCTGTCGTCGGTGCTCGACATCGGTGCCCACCTCCGTTCTCGTTTCCAATCGTCGCTCGAGTCTAGTAGCCGGCGAACGCATGCTCGTGCAAGGCCTTACTGTGGTCCGAGTGGAAACGTTCTTTCGATTCGGTTCAGCGGCTCGAGGCTCGCGATGATCTTCAAAGGTGTTCGTGACGGAAAGCCGTATCCCGAGCACGGTCTGTCCATCCGAGACTGGTCGAGAATTCCGCCACGCCAGCTCCGTCTGGACGAGATCGTCACCACCACCAAGGTGCTCGAGCTGGACAGGTTGCTGTCCGAGGACTCCACCTTCTACGGCGACCTGTTCCCCCACGCGGTGCAGTTCCGCGGCGTCATCTATCTAGAGGATGGCCTGCATCGGGCAGTGCGTGCGGCTCTGCGCAGTCGAACGGTGTTGCACGCCAGGGTGTTCGACTACGACGCTCTTGGCGCCTGACCCAGGTTCTTCAGGCGGCTGCGATGGTGCGCACCACCGCGTCGGCCAGCAATCGGCCCCGATCGGTGAGCACGAGTCGTTCCCCGCGCTGCACCATCAACCCGTCCGCGACGGTCTGCTCGGCAGCGGCGCGCTCGGCCGGCCCCAGCAGAGTTTTCGGCACTCCCGAGCGGAGCCGCACGGTCAACATCAGCTCCTCGAGGTGTCGGTCCTCGGCGCTGAGCAGTTCGCTGCCCAGCACCGGTAGGTGTCCTGCGGCGAGGCGATCGGCGTACGCGGCCGGGTGCTTGACGTTCCAGAACCGCGTGCCGCCGATGTGGCTGTGCGCACCGGGTCCCGCGCCCCACCAGTCGCCGCCGTCCCAGTAGCCGATGTTGTGGCGGCACTGCGCTGCGGCGTCGGTGGCCCAATTGGACACCTCGTACCAGGACAGGCCTGCGGCGTTCAACGCCGTGTCGATGCGCTCGTATCGGCTCGCCAGTACGTCGTCGTCGGGTGCGGGCAGCTCACCGCGCCGGACCTTACGGGCCATCGCGGTGCCGTCCTCGACGATCAGTGCGTACGCCGAGACGTGGTCGACGCCGGCGTCGAGCACGGCGGCAAGAGACTGATCCAGGTCACCGTCACGCTCGCCCGGGGTGCCGTAGATGAGATCGAGATTGACGTGGTCGAATCCTGCCGCACGTGCTTCCTTGGCCGCGGCGACCGCGCGACCCGGTGTGTGCGTGCGATCGAGCACGGCGAGCACATGTGGTGCGGCGGACTGCATTCCGAGCGAGATTCGAGTGAAGCCCGAATCGCGGAGCCGGTCGAAGAATTCCGGTGACGTCGATTCCGGGTTGGACTCCGTGGTCACCTCGCCGCCGTCGGTCAGGCCGAAACTGAACCGCACCGCAGCCAGGACGTCGGCCAGACCGTCGCCCCCCCAGCAATGACGGCGTGCCACCGCCGACGAAGACGGTGTCTGCCGTCGGAACGCGACCCGTGCCCGCCTGGATCAGCTCCGCGGCGGTGTCGAGTTCACGTCGCAGGCCCTCCAACCAGGACTGCGGCGACGCCGACGTGCCCAGTTCTCCCGCCGTGTAGGTGTTGAAGTCGCAGTACCCACACCGCGTGGCGCAGAACGGAACGTGCACGTAGATCCCGAACGCGCGGTCCCCCACCCCGTCGAATGCCTCGACCGGCAGCTCGAAGGTGGACGGGACGGGTACGACGGTATTCACGCCCTCCAGTCTCCCAGAGTCCGGGCCCACCCGATCCCACTCGTCCTGCCAGCCTATTTACCCCGAAATCGGGGTAAATAGCCGCCGCGGTCGTCCGTCGCCCCGATGACGTGGCACAATGGCTCCCGTGACCGACTCAGGAATTCGACTCGTGGCGCGCCGCCATGTCGATCTCGGCCGTGTCTGCAGCGCGTCGTGTCGACACACGACCGGCTGCTGACCAGCCCTCCTTCGAGCACGTCCATTCGATCCACCGGTTTCCCACTGTCGTCGAGAGCGCAATTGCCTGCGCTCCCGTCCTGGGAACCGGCCAGCACAAAGATGCAGGAGCAATGCATGTCGTCGACCAGCGACGCGACCACCGACACTGCCTCCGTCACACCACGGGAGCGCACGCCGCGGCCGACCAAGCGCCGGGCCGAGGGGCAGTGGGCACTGGGGTACCGGGAGCCACTGAACGCCAACGAGCAGTCCAAGAAGGACGACAACCCGCTCAACGTGCGAGCCCGCATCGAGAACATCTACTCCAAGCAGGGTTTCGACAGCATCGACAAGGGCGATCTTCGCGGCCGTTTCCGATGGTGGGGTCTGTACACCCAGCGCGAACAGGGCTACGACGGCACCTTCACCGGTGACGACAACATCGACCTGCTCGAAGCCAAGTACTTCATGATGCGCATCCGCTGCGACGCGGGAGCACTGAACCTGGAGCAGTTGCGCGTCCTCGCAGGCATTTCCCAGGACTTCGGCCGCGACACCGCCGACCTCTCCGATCGGGAGAACGTGCAGTTCCACTGGATCGAGGTGGAGAACGTCCCCGAGATCTGGCGTCGGATCGAAGCAGTCGGCCTGAAGACCACCGAAGCGTGCGGCGACTGCCCCCGCGTGGTGCTCGGGTCCCCGCTCGCGGGCGAGGCCGTCGACGAGATTCTCGATCCCACGTCCGCCATCGACGAGATCGTCGAGCGCTACATCGGCAAGCCCGAGTACTCCAATCTGCCGCGTAAGTTCAAGACGGCGATCTCGGGCCTGCAGGACGTGGTGCACGAGGTCAACGATTGCGCCTTCATCGGTGTGAACCATCCCGAACACGGCCCCGGCCTCGACCTCTGGGTCGGCGGCGGACTGTCCACCAACCCCATGCTGGCGCAGCGGGTCGGCGTCTGGATTCCTCTCGAAGAGGTGCCGGACGTGTGGGAAGGCGTCGTCTCGATCTTCCGTGACTACGGCTACCGTCGGCTTCGCACCAAGGCGCGCCTGAAGTTTCTCATCAAGGACTGGGGCATCGAGAAGTTCCGCCAGGTCCTCGAGGACGAGTACCTGCACCGCAAGCTCATCGACGGTCCGGCCCCCGAGAAGCCCGCTCGGCCCCGCGATCACGTCGGGATCCAGAAGCTCAAGAACGGGCTCAACGCCGTCGGCGTGGCACCCATCGCGGGCCGCGTCTCCGGCACCATCCTCGCTGCCGTCGCCGACGCCGCCGAGAAGGCCGGGTCGGATCGCGTGCGGTTCACGCCGTACCAGAAGCTGATCGTCCTCGATGTTCCGGACGAGACGCTCGAGCAGCTGATCTCCGACCTCGATGCGCTGGGCCTCCCTGCCCGGCCCTCGCACTGGCGCAAGAACCTGATGGCATGCAGCGGCATCGAGTTCTGCAAGCTCTCGTTCGCCGAAACCCGCAAGCGTTCACAGGTTCTAGTACCGGAGCTCGAAGAGCGCTTGTCCGACATCAACAGTCGGCTCGACGTTCCGATCACGATCAACATCAACGGCTGCCCCAACTCGTGCGCGCGGTCGCAGATCGCAGACATCGGCTTCAAGGGTCTGCTGGTCGACGACGGGGCCGGGAATCAGATCGAGGGTTTCCAGGTTCATCTCGGAGGCAGCCTCGGACTGGACAGTGCCTTCGGCCGAAAGTTGCGCCAGCACAAGGTCAACAGCTCCGAGCTGGGAGATTACATCGACAGAGTGGTGCGCAATTTCGACAAGCACCGCGAGGACGGCGAACGGTTCGCTCAATGGGCCGTGCGAGCAGACGAGGCGGATTTGCGATGAGTACCAGGCTGAATTTGACGGTAGAGGAATTGAAGGACATCGCCGAGCGCGGTGCCCGCGAACTCGACGAGGCGAGCCCACTGGAGCTGTTGCAGTGGACCGAGGACAACTTCGGTAACGACTTCATCGTTGCCTCCAACATGCAGGACGGGGTTCTCGTTCACCTCGCCGCGCAGGTTCACCCCGGTGTGGACGTGCTGTTCCTCGACACCGGCTACCACTTCGCCGAGACCATCGGAACGCGCGACGCCGTCGAGGCCGTCTACGGCGTGCACGTCGTCAACGCCCGCGCCGAGAAGACCGTTGCGGAACAGGATTCGATCGAGGGCAAGGACCTGTTCGCCCGCGAGCCCAACCGGTGCTGCGCGATGCGCAAGGTTGCACCCCTGAAGAAGGAACTGGCGAACTACAGCGCCTGGGTCACCGGTATCCGGCGAGTCGAAGCACCCACCCGTGCCAACGCCCCGCTCATTTCGTTCGACGACGCCTTCGGCCTGGTCAAGATCAACCCGATCGCACCGTGGTCGGACGAGCAGATGCAGGCCTACATCGACGAACATTCGATTCTGGTCAATCCCCTCGTCGACGAGGGATATCCGTCCATCGGGTGCGCACCGTGCACCGTCAAACCTGCCCCCGGAGCCGACCCGCGTAGCGTCGTTGGGCCGGCAAGGCCAAGACCGAATGTGGGTTGCACGCCTCATGACACTCGACCTCACCTCGGCCACCGTCGGTCGAACCCATCTCGACGCAGATCGGTTCGACACCCTCGACGCACTCGAATCCGAGGCCATCCACATCTTCCGCGAGGTGGCGGGCGAGTTCGAGCGCCCCGTCATCCTGTTCTCCGGCGGCAAGGACTCGACCGTCCTGCTGCACCTGGCGATCAAGGCGTTCTGGCCCGCTCCCCTGCCGTTCGCGCTGCTCCACGTCGACACCGGTCACAACCTGCAGGAGGTGCTGGACTTCCGCGATCACGTGGTCGCCAAGTACAACCTGCGCCTGCACGTGGCCAGCGTCGAGGAGTACCTCGCCGACGGACGCCTCACCGAGCGTCCCGACGGCATCCGCAACCCGCTGCAGACCGTGCCCCTCCTCGACGCGATCGCCGAGAATCGGTTCGACGCCGTCTTCGGCGGTGCCCGACGCGACGAGGAACGAGCCCGCGCCAAGGAGCGAATCTTCTCGCTCCGCAACGCCTTCGGCCAGTGGGAGCCCAAGAAGCAGCGACCCGAACTGTGGAACCTGTACAACGGCAAGCATTCCCCCGGCGAGCAGGTGCGGGTGTTCCCGCTCAGCAACTTCACCGAACTCGACATCTGGCGCTACATCGCCCGCGACGACGTGGAACTGGCGAGCATCTACTACGCCCACCAGCGCCCCGTCTACCAGCGCGACGGCATGTGGATGACCCCCGGAGTGTGGGGCGGACCGGCCGAGAACGAAGAGCTGCAGACCCGGTCGGTGCGGTACCGCACCGTCGGCGACGGATCCACCACCGGTGCCGTGCTGTCCGAGGCCGCCGACAACCAAGCAATCCTCGCCGAGGTCGCCGCGTCCCGGCTCACCGAACGCGGAGCCACTCGCGGCGACGACCGCGTCTCCGAGGCTGCAATGGAAGATCGCAAACGAGAAGGATACTTCTGATGAGCAGCACAGGAACTCAGCTCCTTCGCCTCGCCACCGCGGGTAGCGTCGACGACGGCAAGTCGACCCTCGTCGGACGGCTGTTGTACGACACCAAATCGGTTCTGGCAGACCAGATCGATGCCGTCACTCGGGCTTCGGTGGACAAGGGACTGGCCACACCGGACCTGTCCCTGCTGGTCGACGGCCTGCGCGCCGAGCGTGAACAGGGCATCACCATCGACGTCGCATACCGATACTTCGCGACGCCGCACCGCTCGTTCGTACTGGCCGATACCCCCGGCCACGTGCAGTACACCCGCAACACCGTCTCCGGCGCGTCGACGGCTCAGCTCGTGATTCTCCTGGTCGATGCCCGCAAGGGTGTCATCACTCAGACCCGCAGGCACGCAGCGGTTCTCGCTCTGCTCGGCGTTCCGCGCCTGGTACTCGCGGTCAACAAGATCGATCTGGTCGAGGACCCCGCAACGGTGTTCGCCGAGATCTCGGCCGAGTTCAACTCACTGACCTCCTCCCTCGGCTGGTCCAGCGAGGACGTCATCGAGATCCCGGTGTCCGCACTGCACGGCGACAACGTCGCGGTGAAGTCCGACAAGACCCCGTACTACGACGGTCCAACCCTCATCGAGCACCTCGAGTCGGTCCCGGTCGACGCCGAACCGCACCGGGTCGGTCTGCGATTCCCCGTGCAGTACGTGATCCGGCCGCGCACCGCGGAGTTCCCGGACTATCGCGGATATGCAGGCCAGGTCGCGGCGGGCTCCGTCGCGGCAGGGGCCGACGTGCGCGGTGGCTCTGCCGTGGTGCTGGGAGCTGCCCGCACGGTGGTCTCCGATGTCGGTTGCGGCTCACTACCAGTGTCACTGCTGCAGCCCGCGAGCAGGCCTACAGCTGCGATGCCCACCATCCATTTCCTCATGCGATCCCCTTCCGTTGAAATCGCCTCGGTCGACGCGATCTACTCGATGTGTGGCCGGCGGTTCCCAGACTGGGATGTCGAATCATTGTCAGCTTTCGCTCTCATCGGCGGGCCGGCACCGCTCGCCGGCCGCCTCGCGTTGCGTAGCCCCCGACGCCTCCCGTTCCGCAGCGAACGTACGCAGCAATTCGGCGATCTCCGGCTTCGTCCGCAACCTCTCGATCCGATCGTTTGCGTTCCTGAACGAGGTCACGGCGTCTCTCCGGCCGCAGTCGGCGTCGAGACGCCCCGTTCGGTGGCGGGGTGAAACCAAATCCCGCAGTGCGGGCAGTCGACGATGCCTCATCGTCGGGTTCACCAGTGAAGCGGGTCCCACAACCGAGAATGATCGGCTCGTCCGGGCGGAGGCCGGGCGGGGTACCGGTGGGGCATACGAAGTCCATGGCCATGTCGGCGACGGTACCGAACCTTACCGACATTGCCGGGGGATTCAGCGCGGATCACTGTCCCCTGTCAGTGGTTCCAGGACCATTTCCAGCCGGGGTCGTTGGCGGATTCCCATATCTCGACCACCCCGATCTCGGTGCTGATCCGAATCGTCTGTCCTGCTTCGGTTTTGTCTGGGCCGTCGATGCTTCCGAGCAGTTCGACGATCGTGTCGAGCTTGTCACCGATCGAACGGGCGGCATCGGAGCGTGCGCTCATAGGCTCTTCCGTCCTGTCGCATCGAGAGAATCGATGTACTCGGCGAGTGCGCGGACTGCGCGGCGGTCTGCACGTACGAGGGTGTCGTCTGCGTTGATGATCCGTGTGGTGTCGTAGTCCGCGGTCGCGTCGCCGATGTGTCGAGTGGCAGCCGAGGCTTCGGGTGGCCTCACCGCGACCACATGGAGGCGGTGGAAGCCTGGCAACAGTGGTGTTCCGTCGACTCGGTCGCGGGGCTCGGTCTCGACGTCGGTCACCAAGAAGTCGAATCCTGCCGCCGACCGGCCCGACGCGTCGACGTAACGCAGAAGGTCGCCCGCTCGAATGTCGGTGTAGTCCTCGACTGCCGTTCGCGGGTCCGGGTATGCAGATGGCTCTGGGTTCACGAAGCGTGCCTCCTGGAGTGTGTCGGATGAAAAACGCGGGAGCCGTGCTGAATGGCCATGCCGGGACCGCGACCTGATCCGGGAGTTCTCAGCGTTCGGAATCGAGAACTGCGAGTGCACGTGACCACAGGTGTTCGATGTCTGTCGCCGGCAGGGTGGGACTGCCGGCCGTCCCCCCGGTGTCGTGATACAGACCGTCGCTCTCGTCGAGCCAAACGATGGTCTCTCCTGTCTCGACCCGTTTACGTTCGAGGTGGACGATTCCGGACAGGGGTGTCTCGACCGTCGTCACGGTGTGGCCGTCGTGGTCGACGCTTCGGCGTTGCAGGCACTGCAAATCGTGCGCGCGGCGCGCGGCGGTTTCGATTGATGTGCAGTATCGATCGATCTCGTCGACGTCCACCCGCTCGTCCTGGGGCGGCGTCGGGTCGGTGCGACCGACGGGATCGAACGCGTCGGTCGGTGGCGTGCGGCGGTCTTCGGGGCGACTCACAATTGTTCCTCTCACGTCCGAACGATCGGCTTCCCTGTGCTATTATCACACACTATGAACGGCGTAGGTACGCAACGGGACCGGGAGAACCCTGGAACCATTGCAGCCGCGCGGGCAAAGCTGGGGTCGGGTTGGGTCTCGGTGCTGTCCGAGGCCGAGCGCAGACAGTTCCGGCGGTGCATGGTCTGCGAGTGGCATCCTCCGACGATGGGCCACCATCGAGACTGCGAATTCGGCCAGTGATGACTCACCTCAGCTCGAAGCGTTCATCGGTGTGGCAGTCACCGTCGAAGACGGCTCCGTCGTTGACGTTCACACGTATTCTGCCGGTGTCGTCGAATGTGTCGATCTGAACCACGAACGCCCCGTCGGCTCCTCGGAACACCGATAGCTCGGCCAGGGACCCGTCGGAATCTGATTGCTCTGAAACACAATATGTTTCGGCACCCGGCTGCCCGATGATCTGAATGTGCACGAACTCTCCTGTCTCTGTTGTCGATGTTCCAGCCGATGCGGACGGGTACTGGGGCGCGCCCGATGGCCTCTCCATGCTTGGCCAAGTGTCGTTGCGCGCGCGTGGCTATGTGGTGACGACGGCTATGCCCGATACGTAGGCGAGGTCGTTGATGGCGTCGACGATCGCGTTGCTGTGCGCGTCGTCGATGACGTTCTCGACGGTGTAGGTGACTGTGGCCATGATGGGTTCCTTCTCCATGGTTGCGGGGTTGCACCCGGCTTTGAAAATGCTTCTGGCCGTGTCGCCGTCGTGGTCGGACACGCCGATCTGCCTCCGGGCGGGTGCTTCAGCTGGTGAAGTCGGTCAGCAGGTACGGGGCGTTGTGCGTTCCGGGGTCGGTGACATTGATGGTCTCGGCGATGATCGGCCAGCCGATGCGCACCCACCACTGCGCGAAGGTCTCCCCGGCGGCGTAGGGGGCGGAGTAGCTCACCCCGAGGACGTCGTCTTCGTCGCCACCCAGGCTCGGTTCGGTGTCGACGGAGAAGTTTCGGTCGGAGATCCGCTCGCGAACCAGGTTCCCGAGGTGCTCGACGAGTCTCGCGTCTGCGGCGGCGGTCAACGATCCGTCCCGATCGACCAGTGTCGACCACAGTTTCGGTTCCCGCTCCTTGTGGAAGGCGAGCGGCTCGACGAATTCGATGTAGACGGTGCTCTCTGCGTTGTCGGCGATGACGACGGTGAATCGGGGATCGTCGATCCCGAGTTCGATCGAGCTCAGGTGCGATCCGGTCAGGGATGCGAGCGGTTGGCCGGTGAGGGTCGTCATGAGTCGTCCTGTCGTTGGTGGGGTCAGCAGAGAGGCTGTGGGCCGACGCGGTCGATGGTCTCGAGCGAATCGTTCCACTGGTAACGCATTTCGGATTCCGGCGCGTCCGTGGATCGGTAGCTTGCGATGACGGTGCGCGGGTCGGGTGAGTCGATGGCGGACACCGGTAGGGCGCAGGGAAGTCCCAACGCGACGAATTCTCCGTTGTGGAACATCAGAACGTGGGTGGGGGCCTCGACGCCGGTGGCACCGTCTGCGGCGGCGAGTGACCACGACAGGGCCGCACATCGGTCGTACGAGCCGCGGTCGCTGATCAGGTAGGTCTTGCCTTCGCGTTCGGAAACCTTCTGGGCGGCGTACGTCGGTTCGTCGTCGTCGTCGGTCGGGTCGGTGCGGCAGACTTCCGATGCTCGAGCAGTGCCCTCGATCGCGGACGCCCCGCACCCTGCGATCGAGACCGACCGACCAGGGCGAGCGCAGCGATGGCCGACGCTCTGAACGGGGAGCGGCGTGGG
>NZ_BAOX01000134.1:0-12407 GCF_000813105.1 Rhodococcus sp. BS-15
AGCGGGGCGGGGCGAGGCGCGACCACCGGACCCCGCGGCGGTGCGATCCGGCCTTCAGGAGGTGCGACCGGCTGACCCGTCGTCCGGTACATCGGCTGACCGTAGTTCTGTGGCGCGACCGGCGGCGACACGAAAGGCGGCGCAAAAGACGGCGCACGGGACGGCGCAGCGGGCACAGGCGGCGACGCAGCAGGGACTGGAGCCTGACGAGCGGCACCGAGTTGCGACTGCAAGGTCTGCAGATCGACGGCCACCTGACGCATGTGGTCGCCCAAAGAATCGAAGCGACTGGACAAGCGCGCGACGAGTTGCGGATCCAGCCCGGCGTTCTGGGAAGAAGTCATGGGATAGATCCTGCGAGCATTGCCGTCGAAAAGCGTGAGTAGTGCTACTCGGTTCACTCGAGTAATCGACGCGGGTACCGCGAACGACTAGCCGAACATCCTGCGGATCGAGCTACCGAAGGGATGCTTCGCGGTCACCGAGCCCAAGCGAACCTTGCCCGAGACGATCAGATGTAGCGGGCCGTACGGCGGGCCGGTGCGGACTTTGTTGGTGACGCTGCCCGCGATCGTATCGACGGCGTTGACATCGACGGTCGCCTCGGTCGGCACGATCAGCGTCATGGAACTGCAATAGTCGTCGACGTGTATTTCGACCACCTGAGTGGTCATGACCGCCTGAGTGAAGTCGAGTGTCACCGAGGACATGCGGGTCGAGATACGAAGGCTGGGCGGTACATTCCACCGACCCTTGCGGGTGATCGTGGACATGGTGGCGCGCAGCGCGTCCGACGAGCCGTCGTACCGCCTGGGCTCGTACGCGACGCGGCCGGGTGCGGGGGGCGCAGTCGGCCCGACAACGGGCTTCGGTGCCGGACGGTGCTGTTCGGCGATCTGCATCCCGGGCAGGTCGCGAGTACCGAGTTCAGCTCACCGCGGGTTTTCGACGCCAAGGCGGTGTCCATTCGCTCGGTGAACTCGCCGAGCGAGAGCATGCCCTGCCCTACCGCGCGTTGCAGCAATTGCCCGACGTGTTCGCGTTCGGCATCGGACACTCGCAGATCCCTTGCCTCCATGTGATCAGGGTAGCGAAGATCTCAGGCTGCGCGACCGCCCAGAACCGAGAGCATTCCGGACACCGACGCGGGCCAACCGAACTGTTCGGCGCGCGACCGGGCGGCGATCCGGGCACCGTCGACGGGCAGTTGGAGTACTCGCGCTATCTCCGAAGCGAATCCGTCGGCGGTGTTCTTCGAGGTTCCCCCGCAGTGCGGGGTGACGATCTGTGCCAGTGCCGAGGTCTCGGAGACGACGACGGGTGTGCCCGCTGCCAGTGATTCGAGCGCGGCGAGCCCGAAGGTCTCGTGCGGTCCGGGCGCAAGAGCGATGTCGGCCGAGGCCAGCAGGGACGCAACCGTCGACCTGCCGGCGACGAAGCCGAGGAAATGGACGGGCAGGCCGCGGGCACGTCGCTCGAGACCTGCCCGTCGGGGACCGTCGCCGGCGATGATCAACCGAGCTTGATACCCGAGTCACGCAGCGCAGCAAGCGAATCGATGCTCCTGTCGACGTGCTTCTCCACCGAGAGCCGGCCACAATGCACCAGCAGGCGATCGGCGCTGCCCAGCCATGCAGACCGATCGCCGACGTGCCGACGCCGCGGATGGAACAGGTCCAGATCCACGCCGAGCGGCACTCGGTGCACGTTGCGGACACCGATGCGCTCGAACTCCTGCTGTGCGAACTCCGTGGTGCACACGACGGCGTCGTACTGTTCGGCAGTGCGGCGGTTGGCCAGATCGGCGACTAGGCGCGCACAGCGCATCGGCATCGTCTGCGCGAGCAGACGATCGAGGCGTTCGTGGGAGATCATCACGCTACGCACATCCCGGCGCGCGGCCCATCGGCCCATGCCGCGCAGCGTGAGTCGATCCGACACTTCGATCACGTCCGGGGTCAACCCAGCCGCTACCGAGGACACCCGGCGCGGATCGGCCACCCGATAGCCGCCGGTGCCAGCGATCTGCGGTGCGGGTACCTCGATGCGCACCACTCCCGAGGTCAACAGTTCTTCGCGCCACTGCGCTCCCGGCACGATCAGCGTCACCTCGTGACCACCCGCGACGTAGCCCGATCCGAGCTGGTCGACGGCTGTCCGCAAGCCCCCGGACCGTGGTCCGTAGAAGTTGGCGAGTTGGACGATGCGCACCAGATCAGTCTTCTCGGCCGAGAATCCATCGGGCGGCGAGGCGGTGGACGGTGGCCGAACCCTCGCGGAATTCCTGTGTGGGGATGGCTACCAGCGGTAGGTGGAACAGATGCGAGTGACACTGCAATCCACCGGCAACGCCCCGGCCCCCGAGGTCTGGGAGCGCTACATGGACCCTACGGCCTGGAAGACCTGGGCCCCGCAGATCGTCGGCGTCGAGTACAGCGGCGAGCGACTCGCCGCCGATACCACCGGTCGAGTGCTGGGGCCGCTGGGCTTACCGATCGATTTTCGGGTGCATTCGGTGGACGAACGTTCGTGGACGTGGGCGTGGTCTGCGTGGTTCCAGAACCAGGCGATCGGGATCGACCTGGCACACGGGGTCGTCTCACGACCGAGCGGAACCAGGGCCTGGCTCACGGTCGACGGCCCGGTTCCGCTGGTTCTGCCCTACCTGCCGGTCGCAAAGTTCGCGCTCGGCAGGTTGTGTTCGCAGTAGATTCGGCGAACCCCGAAGAGCTATTCGGACCGCGTGACGGTCTTCTCCTCGGACTGGTCGGCGACGTCGGTGGGTTCGGGCGTCGGCAGCGAGGGCTGCTCGCCCGACCCGTCCAGATGCCCGTCGAACTCGTCGACCGCCTCGGCGCGTTCGTCGCCGGTCTGATCGTGATCGGCGTCGGTCCCCCTCGAGTGCTGCGACGGATCCACCGTGGTGTCCACTGCTGAGCTGTCCTGGGCTTCTTCGCTGTCGGTCATGAGATGCAGAGTGCCCCGCCGCCACCGAGACAAACCCCTACAGACCCTTTTCGATGGCGTAGCGGGTGAGCTCGACGCGGTTGGCCAGCTGCAACTTCCGCAGCGTCGCCTGCACATGGTTCTCGACGGTGCGGTGGCTGAGCGTCAATCGGGTCGCGATCTGCTTGGCGCTGAGCCCCTTTGCGACCAGGCGCAGTACCTCGGTCTCCCGGTCGGTCAGTGTCGGGCGAGTATCCGATTCCGGTTCCGGCGACGACGACATCCGTCGGAACTCCCCGAGCACCAAGCCCGCAAGACCTGGGGTGAACACCGCCTGCCCAGCCGACGTGGCGCGGACGGCGTCGAACAATTCCTCGGCCGATGCACTCTTGACCAGGTAACCCGTCGCGCCTGCCTTGATCGCGTCGAGAACGTCGCTGCGTTCCGCAGAGGCCGAGAGCACCAGAATCTTCGTCTGGGGCGACGCGTCCAAGACGGCCACGGTGGCGTCGGCTCCGTTGCCGTCGGGCAGGTGCATGTCCATCAGTACGACGTCGGGAGTGGTCGCTCGGGCGCGGCGCCCGGCAGCAGCGACGCCGTCCGCGGTGGCGACGACCCGGAATCCGGCGGCATCGAGATCTCGGGCGACGCCGTCACGCCACATCGGGTGATCGTCGACGACCATCACCGCGATCTCGACATTCGAATTCTCGTCCCCGGTCATGCCGATCCTCTCGCTCGTGGAACTCGGATCTCCCATTCGGTCCCCTCCCCCTCGTCGGTGTCGAGTATCGCAGTCCCGCCGAGAGATTCGACCCGGCCCAGGATCGATTTCGAGACGCCCATTCGGCCTTCGGCTTCGGCGGCCGCCAGCCGTCCGGCCGGGATTCCGCGGCCGTCGTCGCGAATACTCACGATCAACTCCCCGTCGACGTCTTCGAGCAGTACATAGGCCTTGGCGTCGGTGCCCGCATGGAGAGCGACGTTGGACAGTGCAGTGGCCACCACGGCGGCGAGTTCCTCGGCGATCTCGGATTCGACGAGAACCGGATCGGCAGGTGCCGAGACGGAAACCGAGGTACCCGCCTGGGTGCGCAGCAGCGCCCGAGCGTCGACGATCGAGCCGGTGTGGTCGCCGCGTGGAGCTGCCTGTTCCGAGATCAACACCCGCAGAGCCACTTCCTGTTCACCGGCCAACTCGGCGAGTTCTGCTGCCGGACCACCTATTTCGAGACCGCGTCGACGCACGAGAGCCAGTACCTGCAGCACACCGTCGTGTACCTGTCGGGCGAGCCGTTCGCGTTCTTCGGTGATCGCGGCCAATCGTGCTGCGCGACGGAGTTCTTCGTGGGCCCGCCGGGCAGTGTTCGACGCCAATCCCAGTGCCAGTCCGGCCGAGAGCAGCACCGGGGCGGTGGCGTCGGACCACAGATCGAGGTCGAAACGGTCACGAACGAGGGCACTGACCACCGACATCGCCACTCCGGATGCGATTCCGCCCTTGGGCCCCACAGGATTGCGGCAGATATGACGGCGTTGGTGGCCCACAGGGTGGTCGGCAGGGTTTGGCGGGTGCTGTACCAGTCGTAATCGGCCACCAGGCGCGTCGACGCCATCAATGCGATGACGATGACCTGATCGGCGAACACCACCTGCCAGCGCGGAAGCGTTGCGCGCGAGAGCAACAGCGCCGAGGCCCCCGACCACACGGACATCAGGGCAACGAGCACCCAGCTCAACCGCGGGTTGGTGTAGTTGTCGACGGTGGCGGCCTGGTAGCTGACGGCGTAGACGAGGGTGATCAGCCGAAAGGCCTGGGAGGCCCGCCACAGCGGGGTCTCGGGATCGGACGAGGTGAGCGTGGTTCGCCCCCGATCAACCGTCCGCATCGGTCTTGGGGCTCGAAGTCTTCGAATCCGGGGTCTTCAGTTCTCCCTTGGCAAGTCGCTCCGGTTCGGCCGCACCCGGAGGCGTGTGCGGATCGCTCGGCTCGGCCGCGTACAGCGGGTCGGTCACCTCGAGTTCCTCGTAGACCTCGTCCGGGTCATCGGCGAGCAGCGACCGAATTGCGGTATTGAGGACTGCGACGATCGGCACTGCGAGTAGGCCTCCGACGATGCCCGCGAGCAGAATGCCGACGGTGATGGACAGCACCACCGCCAGCGGGTGCAGTCGCACGGCGCGTCCGAGCAGGAGTGGTTGCAGCACATGCCCTTCGAGCTGCATCACGGCCACCACGATGCCGAGGGTGATGACGGCGGTGATCAGCCCCTTGGTCACCAGGGCGATGAACACGGCGACGAACCCGGTCAACACCGCACCGATGATCGGGATGAAGGCGCCGATGAACACGAGTGAGGCCAGCGGGAGGGCCAGCGGCACACCGAGAACCGCGAGACCGGCACCGATTCCGATCGCGTCCGCTGCAGCGACGGCAACCGTCGCGCGGACATATCCCACCAGCGACCCGAATCCCTGGATGCCCGCGGTGCGGATTTTTCTGCGGGCTGCGGTCGGGGCAAGACGGGTGATGAACTGCCAGATCTGATCGCCGCCGTACAGGAAGAAAATGAGGGTGAACAGGGTGAGCAGTGCGCCGGTGAGTATCTCGCCGATCACCGCCGCGGTGGTCAACGCTCCACTGGTGACGGCTTCCTGGTTGTCCTGGATCACCTTGACGAGATTGTCGGTGGCCTGTCGGATCTGGTCCTCGCTGATGTGCAGCGGTCCGGTACTGAGCCAATTCTCGACGCTGTTGATGGATTGGGTGAATTGATCGCCCACCTGCGGCAGACCTTCGATGAACTGCTCGACGATGAAGGTCATGATCCCGGCGACGACACCGATGCTCGCGATGATGACGATGATCACCGCAACGGCCCGCGGAACTCCGCGCCGGTGCATCCAGTCGACGACCGGGACGAGCATCGCCGAGGCCAACAACGCCAGGCCCAGTGGAATGAAGACGGTACTGAGCTCGGCAACCACATAGGCGAAAGTGACGAATCCGGCGAACAGGACAAGCAGTCGCCACGTCCATTCCGCCCCGACCCGCACCATCGGGTGCACCGAATCTGCAGCCGAAGTAGGGCCCGGGGACGCCCCCGTACCTTGCGCCCGCAACTCGTCGGTGCTCACCCGCTAAATTTAACCCGTGCTGGCATCTTTCCGAGCGGTCTCGCTCACCCTGAAGAGTCGCTGGCCGCTCTATATGTTCTCGATGCTCATCGCGAACGTCTTCGGCGCGATCCTCGTGTTCGCCTTCGTTCGCTACGGCCTGCCCATCCCGGAGTCGCAGTCCATCGTGGCCGACCGGGTCCGCAACGTGTACATCTTCGGGGCATACCTGGGCGTGGCCCTGGTGGTCAGCCTGATCTACGCCTACATACTTCTGCGCTCGGTCATTCGCTGGCAGCTGCGCGGCGGCCCGCCCACCCGCAAAGAACAGATGACGACGCTGCACGCGCCGTTGCGGCAGGCGATCGTGCACCTGATTCTGTGGATCATCGGCGGCATCATCTTCGTGCTGTTGACCATCGCAGAGATGCCGTCTCTGTCGATTGCCGTCATCGTCACCGTCGGCATGGCCGCCACCGTCACCTTCGGGTTCACGTACATGCTGGGCGAGCGCATCCTGCGACCGGTCGCCGCTCTCGCCTTGAGCGAGGGCCGGTTCGATCGCACGATGACGCCCGGCGTCGGCACCCGGATGGCCATGACGTGGGGACTGGGCACGCTGATGCCCGTCATCGGCATCATCCTGCTGTGCGCCACCCAGCTCACCACCGATCTGGTGTTCTCCCCCAACGCGCTCGCCGTTGCCATCATCCTGCTCAGCGTGCTCGCCATCGTGCAGGCATTCGTGCTCTCGATGCTCACCGCGAGCCAGATCTCCGACCCGATAAGTCAGCTGCACAGCGCCATCGAACGAGTACAGCGCGGAGAGACCGACGTCGAGGTGGATGTGTTCGACGGCAGCGAGATCGGTCGCCTGCAGGTGGGCTTCAACCGAATGATGGAGGAATCGGCCGAACGACGCGTCCTGCGGGAACTGTTCGGCCAGCACGTCGGCGAAGACGTGGCGCGTCGAGCATTGCAGTTCGGAACGGAACTCGGCGGCGAGACCCGATTCGTCGCAGTGCTGTTCGTCGACATGGTCGGCTCCACCGCTACGGCCTCCGAGCGCCCACCGAGCGAGGTCGTGGTGTTGCTCAACGAGTTCTTCCGAGTGGTCGTCGACGTCGTGGGGCGTCATCACGGTTTCGTCAACAAGTTCATGGGCGACGCCGCCCTCGCGATCTTCGGAGCCCCACTGGATCGTCCCGACGCACCGACCGCCGCGCTCGCTGCTGCCCGTGAACTGCGTTTCGCGCTGGACGAGATCACCGGGCTCGACATCGGCATCGGTGTGTCCGCGGGGCTGGCTGTCGCCGGCAACATCGGTGCGTCGGAGCGCTTCGAGTACACGGTCATCGGAGACCCGGTCAACGAGGCGTCGCGACTGACCGAGCTGGCGAAACTGCGTCCCGGACGCGTCCTGGCGTCGACCTCGGCCCTGTACTTCGCCGACGACGAGGAACAGGAACAGTGGGAGCTGGGAGACCAGGTGCAACTGCGTGGTCGACGACGTGCGACCCATCTGGCCTGGCCGGTGGAGTATCCCGATTCCTCCTCGAGCGACGGTTAGTCTGACAGGGTGCCCGACCCCAGCTCCACCCGCGGACCCACTGTGCGGCGTCCGCGAAACCGACTCCGGTGGGTCAAGTGGATCGCCGGCATCGCTTGGTGGCACTGCTGGTGGGTGAGGCCGTCTACCTGTGGCCGCGGCTGCACGAATCCTGGGCCGCGGTCCGCGAAATCCATTGGGGTTGGCTTGCGGCCTGTGTCTTCGCGCAAGCGGTGTCGCTGAGCGCTTTCGGCAGGGTGCAGAAGCAGTTGCTCGACGCAGGTGGAGTGAAAGTACGCCAGCGCAAGTCCGTCGCCGTCATCTACGGCAGCACCGCCATGGCGCTCACCCTCCCCGCAGGTCAGGTGTTCTCCACGGCGTTCACGTATCGCGAGACACGCCGCTGGGGAGCGAGCCCGGTCGTCGCGTCGTGGCAGCTGGCCATCTCGGGCGTGATCGCCGCGGCAGGACTGGCCGTGCTCGGCCTGGCAGGCGGACTGGTGGTCGGCAGCTCGTTCAACACGTTCACCGTGGTGCTCCCGATCGCAGGTGTCATCGCCATCGTCGCCGCCGTTCGCTACATCTCCAATCACCCCGAGTCGATCAAGAGCATCGCGCGCTGGGGATTGCACAGATACAACGCGTTCCGCAATCACGAGCTCGACGCGGGTGCCGAGGGGATCGACAAGATCATCGGCCAGATCCAATCCGTTCAGCTCGGCAAACGCGACGGCGCGCTCACTCTGTCGTGGTCCGCCGTGCATCGACTCGCGGACGTCGCCTGCCTGGCGTTCGCGTGCTTCGCCGTCGGCGCGGATCCGCGACTGTCCGGATTGCTCATCGCCTTCGCTGCCGGCAAGGCCGTCGGATCCGTTCCCCTCGCACCAGGTGGCCTGGTGGTCGTCGACGCAACCCTCATCGCGTTTCTCACCAGCGCTGCTCGATCAGCGCATCGCAGGCCGTCGCGTCGGCCCTGGTGTACCGCGGCGTCAGTTTCATCCTCGTCGCCATCGTCGGGTGGATCGTGTTCCTCGTGCTGTTCCGCAAACACCAGCACGCCGATCTCGAATTCGACATCGAGCTGGAACAGCAGGAGACCGCCGAGCTCGAGCAGCAGGAGACCGCCGAGCTGCGGCGCAACGAGGAGATCCGCGACGCCGAAGGCGACCCGAAAACCGCGTAGCCACCCCTTCCTCGGTATGGCGTCCGTCACTTTCTGTTCATCCGGAATATATACGGACCACGGTCCGCTTGTGTACTATGAGTTTGAACCTTCAACCCACCAAGGAGTCCTCATGACCACCGCCATCGCACTTCCCGAGCTCACCGCAGGCACCTGGGCCATCGACGCAGCCCACTCCACCGTCGGATTCACCGTCCGCCACCTGGTCGTCAGCAAGGTCCGTGGCCGCTTCCAGACCTTCACCGGCACCATCACCGTCGACGCCGATGGCACCCCGTCCGTGGACGCCGAGATCGACGTCGCCTCCATCACCACCGACAACGCGCAGCGCGACGGCCACCTCAAGACCGCCGACTTCTTCGAGGTCGAGAAGTTCCCCACCGCGACGTTCAAGTCCACCTCGGTCAAGGCCGACGGCGGAGACTTCATCGTCACCGGTGACTTCACCCTCCACGGCGTCACCAACTCCATCGACCTGAAGCTCGAGTTCAACGGCGTCAACGCCGGCATGGGCAACGGACCGGTCGCAGGCTTCGAGGCCAGCACCGTCATCAACCGCAAGGACTTCGGCATCAGCATCGACATGCCCCTCGAAGGCGGCGGCGCAGTCGTCGGCGACAAGATCACGCTGAACCTCGAAATCGAAGCCGGCCTGCAGGCGTAATCCCGCCCCGCTTCACCCCCTTCGGGGAGAACCATCGAAAGGCCCGCACCCACATTTCGTCGGTGCGGGCCTTTCGCTGTCGGTGTCTACAGTGGTGCGCGTGAAGTTTCGTTCCCCAGTAGTTGCTGCCGTCATCGACGTGCTCGTGGTCGTGCTGTTCGCCGCGATCGGTCGCCGCAGTCACGCGGAGGCCACCGCGCTGTCCGGTCTGTTCCACACCGCCTGGCCGTTCGTCGTCGGTGCCGCCATCGGCTGGGTCGTCGCGTTCGCTCTGTACCGCAACAAGTTCGACGCGTTCCTCATCGTCCCGACGGGAATCGTGGTGTGGGTGATGACGGTTGTCGTGGGCATGGTGCTGCGGGCACTGACCGGGCAGGGAACTGCCGGATCGTTCATCGTCGTCGCCACATTGTCCACCGCAGTTCTGCTGCTCGGCTGGCGCGCACTGGCCAAGTTCGTGCCCAGCGTTCGGTGATGGAGACCCGTTCGCGATAGGATGATTCACGGTGCGCCGGGAAGTCTGGTCGGCAACAACTTTGTGCTGCGCGCCCACCGTGTGAAGTTCGGTCGGTTCGCAACTCGACGAAGCTACCGAAAGGCGTTGTCTCCGTGACAGATTCATCCAGCTCCAAAACGCGATTGCCGTTGTTCTCTCGCGGCTCGTGGTCCGAGGCAGACCGGGTTGCGCAAATTCTGCGCAAGGAGACGGTCGGCGGCGCATTGCTCCTCGTCGCCACCCTTGTCGCCTTGATATGGGCCAACTCACCCTGGTCCGCTGCCTACGACTCGTTGATGAGCACTCGCGTCGGGCCCTCGGCGCTGCACCTCGACCTCACCCTGTCGACGTGGGCCGCCGACGGACTACTGGCCATCTTCTTCTTCGTCGTCGGACTCGAACTGAAGCGAGAATTCGTCGCAGGAGATCTTCGCGAACCGGCACGCGCGGCCCTTCCGGTCGCCGCCGCAATCGGCGGAATGGCAGTTCCAGCAATCATTTTCGTGCTGATCAACCTCGGCACCGGTGACGGTGCACTGCTCGGCTGGGCAATCCCGACGGCAACCGACATCGCGTTCGCCGTCGCCGTTCTCGCCGTGATCAGCACCCATCTGCCCACTGCGCTGCGGACCTTCCTGCTGACGTTGGCCGTCGTCGACGACCTTCTGGCCGTCAGCGTCATCGCCATCTTCTACACCGACGACATCAACTTCGTCGCCCTCGGCTTGACGCTGATTCCGCTCGCGCTGTTCGCCGTTGCCGTGCAGATGCGCGTCCGGTCGTGGTGGATCCTCATCCCGCTGGCTGTGGTGACGTGGGTTCTGATGCACGAGTCCGGCGTCCACGCCACGGTCGCAGGCGTTCTGCTCGGCTTCGCCGTCCCGGTCCTGCGCAGCAAGGCTGCCGGTGGTCCGGACGCAGGTCCCGGCCTCGCCGAACACTTCGAGCACAAGATTCGGCCCATCTCCGCGGGCATCGCGGTGCCGATCTTCGCATTCTGCGCAGCAGGCGTGACCGTCGGCGGATTCTCCGGCCTGGCCAGCGCGCTGACCGATCCGATCGCCATCGGCATCATCGCCGGCCTCGTGATCGGCAAGGCCGTCGGCATCTTCGGCACCACCTACCTCGTCTCTCGCTTCACCCGGGCCACACTCGACGCCGGACTGAAATGGCTCGATGTACTCGGTGTCTCGATGCTCGCGGGTATCGGATTCACGGTGTCGCTGCTGATCGGAGACCTGGCCTTCGGTGAGGGAACCCAGCGCGACGACCACGTGAAGGTAGGCGTGCTCGCCGGTTCGGTCATCGCCGCATCGCTGGCCGCCCTCATCCTGCGCAGCCGCAACAAGGCCTACCGCGCCATCCACATCGAGGAAACACGCGACGACAACCACGACGGCATTCCGGACGTGTACCAGAACGAGAAGTAGGCAGCAGCCGTCGGCTACGCGCTGACAGCAACACACACCGTGTAAGGCCCGCCCCGTCAGGCGGGCCTTACACGTATCTGCCCGCGACACTGCATCGGAAGTACGCCGAAGCCGTAGCACCTCTACAGTTGTCGCCGTGAACGAGAACCGGCTCCAGGCATGACACAGCCGCTGGCCCGTCGACTCGGTCTTCTCGACGCCGTCGTCATCGGTGTCGGCTCGATGGTCGGAGCAGGGGTGTTCGCGTCGTTCGCCCCCGCGTCCGCCGTCGCAGGTGCCGGCCTTCTCATCGGTCTCGCCATTGCTGCGGTCGTGGCGTTCTGCAACGCGACGTCCTCGGCCCAGCTGGCCGCCCAGTATCCGACGTCGGGCGGTACGTACGTCTACGGCCGTGAGCGGCTCGGCGCGTGGCCGGGTTTTCTGGCCGGGTGGACGTTCGTCATCGGCAAGACTGCGAGTTCGGCGGCCATGGCGTTGGTGTTCGCGGCCTACGTCGCACCCACGGGATACACCGAACTCGTTGCTGTACTTGCTGTTGCGCTACTGACAACGGTGAATTACTTCGGCATCACTCGCACTGCCTCGCTGACCAAAGTTCTGGTCACCGCGGTACTTGCCGTACTTCTCGTCGGGGTCGTTCTCGGGCTCACCGGCTCCAGGGGTCCGGGCGTCGACAACTTCGGGCCCGCTACCGGCCATGGGTGGTACGGCATTCTGCAGTCGGCGGGTCTGCTGTTCTTCGCTTTCGCGGGCTACGCGCGCATCGCCACGCTCGGTGAGGAAGTCACGCGGCCGGAACGGACCATTCCGCGTGCCATCGTGTCCGCCCTCGGTATCGCGCTCGTGGTCTATGCGGTGGTTGCGCTGGCACTGCTGTCGGTTCTCGGCCCCGAACTCCTGGCCTCGTCGTCTGCCCCATTGGTCGATCTCGTCGTTGCATCGGGACACTCGTGGGCGTCGCCGGTGATGCGAGTCGGCGCCGGCCTGGCTGCGCTTGGGGCGTTGGCTCGCGCTGACTCGCA
>NZ_BAOX01000133.1:0-12519 GCF_000813105.1 Rhodococcus sp. BS-15
CCCCGATGCCGCCGCACGGATCGACGCCGCAGCCCGCGCCGTCGGTGTGCCCATTCTCGTCGGCACAGTACTACGCCAGGGCGACGGCACCACGAGCAACACCTCGATCGTGTGGGATCCCGCCACCGGGCCCGGACAGATGCACGACAAGCGGCAACTGGTGCCGTTCGGGGAGTACCTGCCGCTCCGCACGATCGTCACCGCACTCTCTCCCTACGCCGCCCAAGCAGGACGCTTCGTTCCGGGTCAGGGTGACGGTGTCGTCGACGTCGCCGGAGTGCCCGTGGCGGTGGCCACCTGCTACGAGGTCGCCTTCGACTCGTTGCTCACCGACTCCGTTCGCGCCGGTGCCCAGCTGATCGCAGTGCCCACCAACAACGCCACCTTCGGTCGGACGAACATGACCTATCAACAACTCGCCATGTCGCGGGTACGAGCGGTCGAACACGGGCGCAGCGTCGTCGTTTCGGCCACCAGCGGAGTCAGCGCCGTCATCGATGCACGCGGGGAGGTCGTCGAGCGCACGGAGCTGTTCACCCCCGCAGCTGTCGTCACCGAGGTCTCGCTGAGTACCACGCTCACCCCGGCGACGATCACCGGCAGCGTTCCGGAATGGATTGCCGCCACCGGCGTTGTTGCGGCACTGGCGTTCTCGCTGCTGCGCCGACCACGCTCCACCACACCGAACCCCCAAACTACTATGTCGCGTAGTATTTAGATGGTGGTCGGTGAAGGGCGTGCGGAGATGACGATCGACGAACACCCCCCGTGCCCACTCGCCGGGACTGGTGCGCAGAACAGTGGCGATGCTGCGCAACCGGTGGCGACAACTGACGTCGATGCGTACAGCGCTGGTGCTGCTGTTCCTCCTCGCCGCCGCAGCAATCCCCGGCGCTTTGCTGCCGCAGCGCAATCTCAATACCCAGGCCGTCGATGCCTACATCGCCGCGCGCCCGGCTCTCGGGCCGGTGATGGACACGCTGGAACTGTTCGACGTGTTCGCAAGTTCCTGGTTCACCGCGATCTACGTCCTGCTGTTCGTGTCCCTGATCGGCTGTCTGACTCCCCGGTTGATCGAGCACGGCAAAGCTCTTCGCGCACAACCTGTTCGAGTGCCTCGAAACCTCACCCGACTACCGTTGCATCATTCGGGCACCCTCGCCGGCGACCCCGAGAAGGTGATCGCCGACATCGCGCCGCACTTGAAAGGGTGGCGCACCGTCGTTCGACCCGAGCCCGATGGCGCACTGACTCTCTCGGCCGAGAAGGGCTACACCCGCGAAGCCGGGAACTTGCTCTTCCACTTCTCGCTGATCGGCCTGCTCGCCGCTATCGCCATCGGCAAACTGTTCGGCTACGAAGCTCGGTCATCGTCATCGCCGACAACGGACCCGGTTTCTGCAACACCTCTCCCGCCGTCTACGACTCCTTCCGCGCCGGCAACAGCACCGACGGCACCGGACTCGAGCCGTTCTGTATCCGGGTCAAGGACTTCACCGCCGACTACCTCGAGAACGGTCAGGCCGAGATGTTCACCTCGAACATCTCCTACCAGAGCGCCGACGACATCGCCGCCGACACCTGGCGCGACTATCAACTCAAAGTCAACGAACCCCTCCGGCTCGGCGACGAACGCATATACCTCACCGGACACGGCTACGCCCCCGAATTCACCGTCACCTTCCCCGACGGCCAGACCCGCACCGAAGCCCTGCAGTTCCGCCCCGACGACGCCACCACGTTCCTCAGCAGCGGCGCGCTGCGATTCGACCCACCCGGGGGGACCTACGCCACCGCCGACGAACGCCGCCGAGGCCAGATCGCCATCGAAGGACTCTTCGCGCCCACCGCGCAATTCAACGGAAATCTGCTCTCCTCCCGCTTCCCGGAATTGGTCGATCCCGCTGTGGCAGTGGACATCTACAAGGGCGACACCGGTCTCGACACCGGCATCCCGCAGTCGATCTTCTCCCTGGACCAGGAGATGATCAACCAGGCCGGCTGGTCAAGCAGGACCGGGTCAACCTGCGGCCCGGAGAATCGACAACCCTCTCCGACGGCACCCTCGTCCGGTTCGACGGTGCCAAGGAATTCGCGAATCTCCAGGTCGGATACGACCCCGCGCAGCGGTGGGTCCTCGTGTTCGCGGTCACGATGATGACCGGACTGCTGGTGTCCCTGGTCATCACACGCCGGCGCGTCTGGTTCCGGGCCCACCTTGGCGAACACGGACTCTCGCGAGTGGACATGGGCGGCCTGGCTCGCACCGATCACGCCGGCTGGGGACCCGAATTCCAGACCCTCCGGTCACAGATCTGGCCGCAGACAACCCCGAGCGACTCCGAGACCCACGACAGAGAAACGGTGTAGCACCATGCCGATCGACGACACCCTCGCTCGTTGGAGCGACATCAGCTTCGAGACCGCCTTCGTGGTCTATCTCCTCGCAGCAATCGCATTCCTCGGCCAGCTCGCGTCGACCCGTAGCGCGGAGCTGCACAATATGGAGCGACTGCGCACGCGGGTGATCGCAGTGACATCGACGACGCCCGGACGCATTCCCGACGCACCCCGGCGGGTTCCGTCCGAACGCATGGGCCGTACCGGACTCGGGCTGGTGATGGTGGCGCTGACGTTGCATGTCGGGTCGATCGTTCTTCGCGGGATCGCCGCCAGCAGGCCGCCGTGGGGCAACATGTACGAATTCGTCTCGGTCACCTGCGCGGCCGGTGTACTGGCTGCACTGGTGGTGCTGCGCTCCAAGCAACTGCGCACCCTGTGGTTGTTCGTCCTGGTGCCGACGTTGATCCTCCTGTTCGTCGCCGGCACCGTGCTGTACGCCGACGCAGCACCGGTGGTACCGGCACTGCAGTCGTACTGGCTGCCGGTGCACGTCTCGATCGTCTCGCTCGGCAGCGGGGTGTTCTTGATCTCCGGGGTTGCGAGCGCGCTGTTCCTGATCCGCATGAAGCATCCCGAGGCCTCGGGGAGCAGAATGAGCCGAATCGTCGCCCGTCTGCCTTCCGCGCAGACACTGGACATCCTGGCGTACAAGACCACGATCTTCGCATTTCCACTCTTCGGCGTCGGCGTCATCCTCGGTGCCATTTGGGCCGAAGCCGCATGGGGCCGATTCTGGGGCTGGGACCCGAAAGAAACGGTCTCCTTCATCACCTGGATCGTCTACGCCTCCTACCTGCACGCCCGCGCCACCAGCGGATGGCGCAACACCCGCGCAGCATGGATCAACATCGCCGGATTCGTGGCGATGCTGTTCAACCTGTTCATCATCAACATGGTCGTCTCCGGCCTGCACTCCTACGCAGGCCTGAACTGATGACTCCCGCTACGTGCCCCCCAGCGCGTCCGCAAGGTCCTGCGGAATGGGCATCGGCGACATCAGTCCCGCCTCGACCCGGCCGGTGTTACCGGCCGGGTATCGCCCCGACCACGATCCTGGAGCAGCGACCACGATCCGAATCAACTGGCCCCAGGATTCGCGCCGATCATGTTCTGTCACCGCAGCTTTCAACATCGCGGCGTGGTTGCGAGTATGCAACCACGGATAGGGCTGCGAGAGGATGTGTGCTCGTTCGAGGTGGTACCAGCGCACCTCTGTTGTCGATGCCCCTGCTGCTGCGGTCATTTCGATCTCGTAGAGCCTGCGTGCAGTTCGATCACCTCTCACAGGTCTCTACCGCTGTCCGCGGAAGAGTTCGCCGTGCGCGGGGGTCGATGTGCAGCAGGTACATCCATCCGAGCACCCGGAGCTGCCATCGTCTGCTCCGATCGCCGATGGTGACGTTGTGGTGGTGGAGGCCAGTGGGTTCCCAGATGCGAGAGATGCGGTGTTCCTCGGCGTCGGAGCCGGAGCGCAGCAGGCATCCTCGAAGGCCGCTGCGGGTGCGATCGTGACGTTGAGGGCACCGGACGCCGCGGGCGGGGGCACGAAACCGTCCAAGGGGGTGGTGCGGGCGGCGCGAATCGCATTGGCTATGACCAGGACTTCGGCGAGTTCGTGGACGAGCACCACGGTGGCCAAGCCCAGGACACCGGTAGCAGCCAGTGGGACGAGCACGCCGATGATGGCAATCGACAAGGCGATGTTCTCGATCATGATGCGCCGGGCGCGTCGAGCGTGGGCCAGCACCTGCGGTAGATGCCGGAGGTCCTCACCCATGAGGGCAACATCGGCGGTCTCGATGGCAACGTCGGTTCCCATCGCGCCCATGGCGATCCCGACATCTGCGGTCGCCAAGGCAGGAGCGTCGTTGATGCCGTCGCCGACCATGGCAATCTTGCGTCCGGCCGCGATGTCGGTCAGCAGGGCCGCTTTGTCCTCGGGCAGTAGTTCGGCGTGGACGGCGGTGATGCCCGCCTGGGTCGCCAGGGCCTGCGCAGTGAGCGCGTTGTCGCCGGTGAGCATCGCAGTGTCGATACCGAGCGCGGTGAGTTGGCGGACAGCCTCGGCGGCCTCGGGCCGCAGTTCGTCGCGGACGGCGATCGCAGCGATCAGAACTCCGGCGCGTTCGACGAGAACGACTGTGGCACCGCTGCTTTGGAGACGAGCGACGTCGGCGTGGAACTCCTCGGAGCTGGGGTGTGTGTCGAACCAGCTCGGTTTCCCGAGCCTGATCGGGGCTCCGTCGAGGGTGCCGGTCAGGCCGTGCCCGGCGATGGCAGTGACATCATCGGCTGCCGCGACGGTTGATACGGAGGCCAGTACGGCGCGGGCGAGTGGATGCTCGCTGCGCGCTTCGAGCGCAGCAGCAACGGCCAGCGCGTCGTCGCGGCTGATTCCCGCAGCGGTGACGACGTCGACGACCTCCGGTCGTCCTGCGGTGAGGGTGCCGGTCTTGTCCAAGGCGACGACGCGAATGCGGCCCAGCTCTTCCACTGCTGCACCGCCTTTGATCAATGCCCCGTTGCGGCTCGCAGCCCCGATCGCCGCCACCACCGACAGCGGCACCGAGATGGCCAACGCGCACGGTGATGCCGCGACCAGGACCACCAGTGCGCGTTCGAGCCACAACATGGGGTCACCGAGCACCGCACCGACGCCAGCGACGAGTACGGCGAGAATCATGATCGAGGGCACGAGCGGACGTGCGATACGGTCCGCCAGCCGTTGGCCGGCCCCTTTGCGGTCCTGGGCCTGTTCGACGATGCGGACGATGCGAGCAAGCGAACTCTCCGATGCCGGCGCGGTGACGGTGACCTCGATGGCCCCGCCGCCGTTGATGGCACCGGCATGCACCTCGTCACCGACACCGGCTTCGATGGGCACGGACTCGCCGGTGATCGCAGACACGTCCAGATTCGTCGAACCGCGAGCGATGGTGCCGTCCGTGGCAGCTCGCTCACCCGGCCGCAGCACCATGATGTCCCCGATCACGACCTCGTCGGGGGACAGGGCCTGCTCGGTTCCACCGCGCAGGACAGATACCGTCGGCGGCACCAACGACAGGAGTGCGCGCAGTCCGCGGCGGGTCTTGGTGACCGCGTATTCCTCGAGTCCCTCGGCGACGGAGAACAAGATACCGAGCATCGCGGCCTCGGGGATCTGGCCCAATGCGATGGCACCGAGGAGCGCGATCGTCATCAGCGTGCCGACACCGATGCGTCCGTGGCGCAGATTTCTCACCGTCGCGGGAACGAAGGTGACGGCGGCGATCGCGGCAGCGATCAGAGCGCCGACGGTCGCAACCGCATCGGCACCCGTTCGACCGAGCAACCACGATGCGCCCAGGATGATCGCGGCGGCCGACGCGAGTTGCAGCTCGCGGACCTGCCACAACCTCGGGAGTGCATCGGTCGGAGCCGGACCTCCCGTGCCCGCACCGTCAGCAGTGGATTCGGTGGTCGGCGCTGCCGGGGTAGGTCCGCAGCACGCGTCAACCATGATCTACCCCGGTGAGATCAGTGGCGGTCGAGGCGGTGGGCAGTACCTCGGTCAGTGTCGCGAGCAGTCGGGTGCCGCGGTCGGTGAGCGCATACATGACCAACTTTCCCTCTCTGTTCGATGTGACGGCGTCCGCGGCTTTGAGTTTGCGGAGATGGTGGGAGACCAGCTTCTGGCTCTGTCCCACGATCCACGCGATGTCGCAGCCGCACATCTGCCCGCCGGCGTTCAACGCGAGCGCGATGGTCAGTCGGGTGGGGTCGCCGAATGCTCGGGCAGCGTCGGCGACGGGTTCGATATCGCCGAGCGCGGGCAGAGTAGCGCGAACCCTCTCGGCGTGAGGGAGGTCCATACACAACAGATCGCACGAGTCCAGAGGTTCCAAGGCCATGGTCACAATCTAACAATCATGCGATCGTTAGGGAAGGGCTTTGGTCAACGTTCGTACGATTGTTAGTGTCATAACGAGTCGAAACGCCCATATCGGGCCCATTGATCAGTCCGAACGAATCGAGAAGGTAGTTGTATGAGCCGAGCGTTGAAGATTTCCTTGTCCCTGGTGATCGTGTTCGCCGCCGCGTTGGCTGTATTTCTGATGGTGGATCGATCGGGGTCCCCCGATGCTGCCGCCGCCGAGCAGGCCGCGACCGACCCTGCCTCGATTGCGGTGCGCGAGAACAGTCATCGGTTGAACTCGGTGCCCGACGGCCGGGTCACGTTCGTGGAGTTCCTCGACTTCGAGTGCGAGGCCTGCCGATCGGCCTACCCGGCGATCGAGCAATTGCGTGAAGAGTACGGCGACCGGGTGAGCTTCGTGGCCCGCTACTTTCCCATCGCCTCCCACTTCAATGCCGAACGAGCCGCACGCGCAGTCGAAGCCGCGGCCCAGCAGGGCGGATTCGAGGCCATGTATCAACGCATGTACGAAACGCAGGCGCAGTGGGGCGAACAGCAGGTTCCGCAGGACGAGTTGTTCCGCAGCTTCGCCGTCGAGCAAGGGCTCGACATGAGCGCCTTCGATGCCGCCTACACCGACCCTGCGACGCTCGCGCGCATCGAGGCCGACGTCGCGGACGGGATCGCGCTCGGCGTGCAGGGCACACCGACGTTCTTCCTCAACGGCACCAAGATCGAACCCACCACGTACGGAGACCTCGCCGATGCCCTCGACGCTGCACTCGGCTGACCCCGCAGCCGCTCTCACCCGACGCAGCGGACCGTTCGCTCGAAGCCTGCCCTGGCTGCTGTTGGTGGGCGGCCTGATCGGACTGACCGCCGCGTTCGTGCTCACAGTGGAGAAGTTCGCTCTGGCGCTCGATCCCGCCTACGCCCCGACCTGCAGCATCAACCGGTGCTCAACTGCGGATCGGTGATGGACACCCCGCAGGCGTCTGCGTTCGGATTTCCCAATTCCCTTCTCGGGATCGCAGGCTTCGCCGTCGTGGCGGCAGTGGGTGCCGGCCTTCTCGCCGGTGCGGTGTTCGCACAGTGGTTCTGGGGTGCGATGCAGGTCGGTGTCACTGCTGCCGCAGTCTTCGTGCACTGGCTGATCGCGCAGAGCCTGTACGACATCGGCGCCCTGTGCCCGTACTGCATGGCGGTGTGGGCGGTCACCGTACCGATCTTCTGGTACGTCACGCTGCGCAACCTCGACCGCGGGGCTCCGAGTGCGGGCCGGCGGCAGTGGGTGGGAGTGTTGATGCGCAATCACTCGATTCCACTGACCGTGTGGTACCTGACGGTGATTGCTCTTATCGCACAGCGCTTCTGGTCGTATTGGTCGACACTGCTATGACCGGCGACATGTGTTCGCCTCGTGCGCGGTGCCCGCGGTGCGGACAGTCGAAGCGATGAGAGGCAGCGGAACGGTGGTGATGCTCGTGCTTATGGTCGCAATGATCGCGGCACTGTGGCCACGATCCGGTGGCATCGAGCGCGGCCCGTCAGAGGCCATCGCCGACAATGCCGCGCCGGTCGTATCCGAACCCGCACGGTCCCGCCCACCAGGTGACGCGGCACGAGCAACAGCGCTACCGCTGTGTCCGCCGCCGGTACCGCGCGAAGGCGGTCCGCTGGCGGGAGTGATAGCGCGCTGCATCGGCAGCGACAGCGACAGCGATGCCGATCTCGCCGACGTTCTCGGCAGTGAGGTGACGTTGATCAACCTGTGGGCATCCTGGTGCGGCCCGTGCCGCACCGAGATGCCCGTAGTCGATGCCTACGCCGCAGAACCCGACGCGATCCCAGTCATCGGAATCAACGTCGAGGACCGGCCCGCGGACGCGGCCGCGCTGGTCACGCAACTGGGCGTCCGCTATCCGAACTACATCGACGGCGGCAGCGTCCTGGACGCGCTCTCGGCACCGCCGGTCCTTCCCTTGAGCTTTCTCCTCCGCCCGGACGGAACGATCGAGCGCGTCACCGACCCGACGGTGTTCGAGATGACAGACCAGATCCGCACTGCAGTAAAGGATTTCACCTCATGACACGTCTCCCACCAGTGTGGGTCGGTGCGCGCCGTCAAGGCACCACGCCCACCGCGGCAATCGGATCGATTCTTGCCGTCGTACTACTGATCTCCGGATGCTCCGACGGCGCACAGGCTGCATCCACGGGAGGTAGCTTCGACTTCGTCGCCCCCGGCGGTCGAACCGACATCGTCTACGATCCCCCCGAAACACGCGGTACCATAGGCGAACTCGCCGGCCCCGATCTGATGGAGGAAGGCAAGACGACCGCTCTGTCGGACTACGACGGCAAGGTGGTGGTGATCAATCTCTGGGGTCAGTGGTGTGGCCCCTGCCGCGGCGAAGCCGACGACCTCGAAGAGGTCTACGAGACCACCCGCGAGCGCGGCGTGCAGTTCCTCGGTCTCAACGTCAGAGATCCACAGAAGGACAAAGCGCAGGACTTCGTCGTCGACAACGACGTCTCCTACCCCTCGATCTACGACCCTTCGATGCGGACACTGGTCGCCCTCGGCGGGAACTACCCGACCAGCGTGATCCCCTCGACGCTGGTACTCGACCGTCAGCACCGCGTGGCCGCGGTCTTCATGCGCGCCCTGCTCACCGACGATCTCCTTCCCGTCGTCGAACGGATAGCCGCGGAATGACGACTCTTCTCGCCCAGGACATCGGGTCGGCCTTCCAGAACGCGGCATCGAGCGGGCCACTGCTGCTCGCGATCGCGGCATGCACGCTCGCCGGGTTGGTCTCGTTCGCCTCACCCTGCGTGGTGCCGCTGGTGCCGGGATACCTGTCCTACCTGGCAGGAATCGCCGGTGCCGACGCCCAATCAGCCGATACCCGATCGCCCGGCACCTCGACCATCGGCACCTCGTCGACGGAGCTGGCGAATCGCTGGCGTGTGGCCGGCGCAGCGTCGTTGTTCGTTGCCGGGTTCACGATCGTCTTCGTCCTCGCCACAGCCTCGATCTTCGGAGTCATCGGCACCTTGCGCATCAACGAGCAAGTACTCCAACGAGTCGGCGGCGTCATCACGATCATCATGGTGCGGCGTTCATCGGATTGATACCCGTTCTGCAACGCGACACCCGATTCGCACCTCAGCAGATCTCGTCCCTCGCTGGAGCGCCGCTGCTCGGCGGTGTGTTCGCGCTCGGCTGGACACCGTGTCTGGGTCCCACCCTCGCCGGCGTTCTGTCTGTTGCGGCAGGAACCGAAGGTGCAACCGCAGCTCGCGGGGTCACTCTCATCGTCGCGTACTGCATGGGGCTCGGCCTACCGTTCGTCGTCCTCGCGTTCGGTTCGAGTTCGGCGATGCGCGGGGTGGGGTGGCTTCGGAGGAACTCACAGAAGATCAAGGTCGCGGGCGGTGTCATCATGATCGCCGTCGGCATCGCTCTGCTGACCGGAGTATGGGGATTGTTCATCGCCTGGATCCGCAACGAATTCGTCAGTGCAGTGATCCTGCCCATCTGATCGAGATGTCGCCGAACCACCACGCCGCATTGCATTGTTCGGGTAGCCGAACTATATTTTCAGGGTCCTGACATACTGTTGGTGCCGGAGGGTGTGGTCATGTCTGTGCTGCAGCGCCGATCGTCTCGGCCGCCCTCGAGGTTTCGGTCGGGCCTCGTTCTGCTCGGACCCGCTTTCGTCGCAGCGATCGCCTACGTCGACCCCGGCAATGTCGCCTCCAACGTCAGCGCCGGGGCGCAGTTCGGATACCTGCTGGTCTGGGTGATCGTTGCCGCGAACGTGATGGCCGGTCTCGTCCAGTTCCTCTCCGCCAAACTCGGCATCGTCACCGGAATGACACTGCCCGAAGTCGTTCGCGAGAAGTCGAGCAGGACTGTGCGACTGGCATATTGGGGGCAAGCAGAAGTGGTCGCCATGGCGACCGACCTCGCCGAAATCGTCGGCGGTGCGATCGCCCTCTACCTGCTCTTCGACCTGCCGCTCCTGATCGGCGGCCTCATCACCGGGGCCGTATCGATGATCTTGCTGATGGTCCAGGATCGCCGGGGCCAACGGCCCTTCGAGTTCGTGATTCTCGGGCTACTCGGTGTCATCGCCGTCGGATTTCTTGCCAGCGTCGTCGTGGAACCGCCATCGTTCACCGAGGCCGCGGCCGGTCTGATTCCGCGGTTCGACGGCGCGGAAAGCGTGTTGATCGCCGCCGCGATGCTCGGTGCGACGATCATGCCGCACGCGGTGTACCTGCACTCCGGTTTAGCACGTGACCGGCACGGACACCCCGAGGCAGGGCCTGTCCGTCAGCGGTTGTTGCGGATCACCCGGATCGATGTCGGGTTGGCGATGCTGCTGGCCGGTGCAGTGAACATGTCGATGCTGCTGTTGGCGGCATCGACATTGGGGGGCCGCGAGGGCGTCGATTCCATCGAAGGAGCCCACGCAGCAGTAGGGGACACTCTGGGGCCGGTGGTAGCACTGCTGTTCGCGGTGGGCCTGCTGGCCTCGGGCCTTGCATCGACATCGGTCGGGGCGTACGCCGGCGCGATGATCATGGATGGGCTACTACGTAAGCGCATTCCGATTCTGGTGCGACGACTGGTGACACTTGTTCCCGCACTGGCAATTCTGGCAGCAGGAGTCGACCCCAGTCGGGCACTGGTCGTCTCGCAGGTCGTGCTGTCGTTCGGTATTCCGTTTGCGTTGATTCCCTTGGTGCGGTTCACCTCGGACCGCATCCTGATGGGCGGCGATGTCAATCACCGGATCACGGCATACGCGGCATGGCTCATCGCGGGAATCGTCGTCGCACTCAACATTGCACTGATCTATCTGACCGTGGCCTGACTGCGCGCGGGTGGACGTGTCGAGCATGCGCTTATTTCACACGCGTAGCGCATCGACGGGCGTCCGGGTCATCGAGTTTCTGCTCGAGGGTGGGGTCAGGGTGCGCCGTTGCTTGCCGTGGCGGGCTCGTGTTGGCTTTTTTCATTGGTATGGAAAGTGATCAGATTGCCGTCGGTGTCGACAGTTGCGAACTCCGTCGTTCCCCAGTCCGTCGAGACGGGACGACCCGCGTCTGCGGGATGGAGAACTCCCGCGCGGGACATCTCGGCGTAAAGGTCGTTGATCTCGTCCACGGCGATGCGGCAGCTGGCTGTGCCGGCAAGGAACGTCTCGGCTCCGCTGCATACCGGCCATGCCGCAGGGTCTGAACGGGTATTCCAGCTGTCGTCGTCGGCGGCCCACAAGTGGATCTCGACGTCGTCGCGGGTAAGCCTCGCGAAAGTCGGGTCGGTGTACCGGGTCGTGAAGCCGAACGCGCGGACGTATATCTCTACAGCGGTGTCGATGTCTCGTACC
This sequence comes from Rhodococcus sp. BS-15, assembly GCF_000813105.1. Taxonomy (NCBI): domain Bacteria; kingdom Bacillati; phylum Actinomycetota; class Actinomycetes; order Mycobacteriales; family Nocardiaceae; genus Rhodococcus; species Rhodococcus sp. BS-15. The sequence goes on from NZ_BAOX01000133.1 coordinate 11,704, forward strand.
GGCAGCGCAGGTACCACTTTCGACATGCTCATAGGCAACACTAACGCCGACGGGCCGGAGGAGAGGAGCCGAACCCACCTCAATTGCTGGCGCTCAGTGCATTCGACTTCTGACACAGTGAACGCGACTCCTGAAACTGACAGGATTACCCATGTCAGTTTCAGAAGTGGGCGTCATAAATTCCTGGGGTTTTACCTCCGATTGCAGTCGTCTTCTGACATTCTGAGTGCAGAAGTGGACTGCACAATCGGTCGGTCACGCAGGCCGGGCGTTCGGAGGCTGCGATGGACGCGGACAAGTTCGATGTCGCCGAGACTGGTGTGCTGACCGCGTCGGCGGAGCAGTGGGAGCAGGCACGGTCACGGTTCGCAGTGCTCAGCGAACTAGTGGATCGATCCTCGATCGGTACCGCAGTGGTGGAGGATGCAGCGCAGCAGTTGGGGGTCTCGCCGCGGCGTGTGTACGTGCTGCTGTCCAGGCTCCGGAATGGGGGAGGGTCGGTCACAGATCTGTTGGTCTCCGCTCCTGTAGGCGGGCGCGGCCGCTCTCGGATGCCGACCGAGGTGGAAGAAGTGATCGCCGAGCACATCAACCGCGAGTTTCTGGCTCGCCAGAAGCTCAGTGTCGCAGCACTGCATCGACGTATCGCGCTCGCCTGTCACCGTGCGGGATTCCCTATCCCAGCCCGCAACACAGTCACCGCGCGGATCGCAGCGATGCACCCGGGCCGCGTCGCACGGTCACGTGGCGGACCGGACGCCGCCCGATCGCGGCAGTCCGCGGGCGATGTCCCGCCGCCGGTGACGGCGGTTCTCC
>NZ_BAOX01000132.1:0-12548 GCF_000813105.1 Rhodococcus sp. BS-15
CCTCGCGGTGGCGGCAGGGCAGCAGCCCGCTCCACCGCTCGGGCAACACGCGCCACCAACTCCGCCGGATTCGCCAGGTCTGCCCAGGTCCAGCGCACCACGGGATAGCCGAGATCGCGCACCGCGTCCTCCCGTACCTTCTCCCTGAACACCACGTCGCCGGGGTTCTCATCCTGCCGTAAGTATTTGGTGTACTTGGCTTTACCATCGAACTCGCATACGACGACGCCATCGACCAGCCAGTCGATCCGCGCCAGCAGCCGCCCATCCTCATCCAGGATCTCTACCTGGGACTCCACGTCGAATCCACTCTCGCGCAGGATGATTCGACTCTGCGACTCGCCGGGGTTTTCACTCCGCCCGTCCATGAGGGACACGGCTCGTCGCGCCTGCGCCACACCTTTCCATCCCCGAGCACGCTGCAACTCCGCGCCGAGCTCCTCCGGATCGCAGCGCTTCAGAGCCGCGTCACCTGCGATCACCGCCGAGACAAGGGGCTCAGTGCGGGCTAGGTCGACAACCGTCCGCGCCAACGAGGTCACAGGAATGCCGTCGACGGTCGCGTACGGCACCCACGGGGCACAGTGCACAATCACCGACGCGTTCGTGCGACCTCCGCCGCGGCGATGTCGCGTGACGTGGACCCTGTGGAATCCGCCAGTGGGCAAAGGCAATCCGTGCAGTAGCGCCGCCGAACGGTGACTCACTGCGCTGCCCTCCGCAATCGTCGGCAATATGGCGTCGATCAACAGCCGATGCCGTTCCCGCTCCGACAGGCCGGCGAGCCTGGACGAGGGAACGTAGACGCCGTTCACCAGACGCTCCCAGCCCTCGCGTTCATAGAGTGCTCGCAACTCGTGATCGGCACGGCCGTCGGCAAGCGCCTCCGAGCGTCGCACCATTCGGTCATCCTTCATTCTCCGAGTCTCGGCTACACGTGCAGCGACCCGAGGACGAAACTGGCCGCCTGTGCACAACTTCGGACCTGTGGATGAATACAGGTACGGGGGTACCAGTTCGCCACGCCGTCCGCCACGCAAACGCGCGCGCATTTGTCAGGTGCGCGCGGAATCGCGCACCATACGGTCACCATTTCGCGCGCGTTCAGCAAATGCGCGCGCGTTTGCGAAGACAGGGGCCGAACGGGTACCGGGGAGATCCGAACACCGAGCGCGTCGGCGGCGCAACACATACCGGGCCCAGCGTCGACGGCCGACACGAGTCACCGGACCACAAACGCGCGCGCGTTTGCCAGATGCGCGCAGAATCGCCCGTCATACGGTCACCATTTCGCGCGCGTTCAGCAAATGCGCGCGCGTTTGCGAAGACTGGGAGCCGCAGGGGCCGAACAAAGCCGAATTGGCCGAGCCCTGAGGAGCCGAGCCGAGCAGGAGCGAAGCGGAGCCCAGCAGGAGCGAATCGACCAGCCGCTATTGCTGCAGTTTCCGGAACTTGCTGCCGTGGAACACGATTGGGTTCACTTCGCTTTGCACGTCCAGGGAATGTATGCGCAGCAACACTATTGCGTGATCGCCTGCAGGGATTTGCTGCTCGATGGTGGTGTCGAGCCATGCGGTGGCACCGACGATGAAGGCTGCGCCCCCGTCGGTGACGGTGAGATCGAGGCCGGCGAAGCGGTCACCGGTTTTGGCTGCCAGGGTACGGACGGCGTCGTTGTGTGCCTCGCCGAGAACGCTGACGCCGATATTGGGTGCCAATTCGAGTTTCGGCCATGTCGTCGACGTGTTCTGGATGCACACCGCGACGAGTGGCGGGTCGATGGATACCGATACGAAGCTGCTGGCCGCCAAGCCCACCAGGACGCCGTCGATCTTCGCGGCGATTGCGACGACGCCGCTCGGGAACTGCGCGTAAGCCTCACGAAGCGTCTGCTGATCGAGGACGGTACGTGTGAGCGTCATGGACGAAGCTCCCCTTTCGATCTCGTGGTGCACCCCCCGCGTGGGCACAATGGCATCGAGCGAACACCTAGTGCAAGCAAACACCCGATCGGGCGGCGACGCCACAGTCCGAATCGACATGATTCGAACTGCCGACTCGCGGTTGCGGCATCACTCGTCTTCGTCCGGTTCCGGGGCGGGATCCGCTGCCGGGGCCGGGCGATCGGGCTGGACGCACCGCACGATGGGGATCGGGTCGTACTTCACCGTTCTGGTGTTCCGCGAAATTTCTCTGCCCGACGCGGCATCGCTGATCACCCTGGTGTCGCTGGCGGTGAATCCCTGGCCTCCGCCGGACGCGACGCAGCCTGCGCCTGCGGGCAGTGTCACCGTGTTGGGTGAGGTGAAATTTGTTCGCGAACCGGTGATCGATTCGACGTCGACCGTTTTCGTTCCCCACAGTCGCACGGTGACGCTGGACGAGTCGGCGAACGATTGGATGACCACGCCGGTGTCGTTCGGATTGGTGAACTTCAGGTCGATGGCACCCTCGAAGACCGTCGCCTCGCGCGCCTCGGGGTATCGGCTGATGTAGTAGCTGTGTTCGGTGTGGTCGGTGTCTTCCATGCCGGCGAAGTACGACGCGTTGTAGAGCGTCGTCGCGAACTGGCTGATGCCGCCGCCGACCGCGCGATCGGGTCGACCGTTGTCGATGATCCCCGACTCCACGAAGCCCTGCGCGGTGCCTCGGGGACCGGTGTACCCGTTGAGCGAGAACGTTTCTTTCGGCTTCACGAGCGCACCGTTCACGATCTGCGCCGTCAGCCCGATATTGACGCCCGACGCGTACTCGAACCCACCGGTGGTGTATTCGGCGATCACTTCTCGCACACCGAGATTCTGCGCGGCTTCGGTGGTGAGAGCGGGCGGGGCAGGTTCGTAGATCGCCTCGGTGGTGCGGGGTCCGTCGGCGGACAGCAGCGCGGGCAGTTGCTCGAGAGTCTTGCGCCACTCGACCAGCTCGCCCATCTCTCCGGGAACGACGGTCGGGGCACCGCCGGAGAAGGTGAACGACGCGTCCGTCGGCGGTATCTCGGTGCGCACGAGTTGCGGCGCGAGAATGCCTATGGCGACGTCGGTGTCGTAGATCGGGGTCAGTCCGCCCTGGCCGTCCGGGTCGAAACGCAGAACCTCGCCCACACGATCCGTCGGGAGGATCGCCTCGACGTCCTGCCGGCCCGCTACGGTCACCGGTGCCTCGACCGCAGGAGCGGCGATGTCGGCGAAGGCGCGATCCACGGCGTCCTGGGTCACCGTGACGGGTGTTGTTTCGTAGACCGCTTCCGTTGCGCCCGAGGCCCATTCGGCCTGCAGGTTTCGACGCGTCCCGTCGGCGTCGAGTACCCGGCCGGACAGCGGCGCGACGGCAATCGGTGTGCTGCCGTCGAACATGATGTCACCTTCGACGGGCTCGCGGTCGGTCTCGACGCGCAGTCCGTCGACGGCAGCAGTGAGTGCTTGCTCGTCGGTGGTCGACACGACGCCGATCTCGCGGCTGCCGAACAACGACGTCAGCCGAGTGATCGGATTGATCGGCTGTGATCCGGCGCGGTCGAGCGTCGCGTTCCAGTCCACACCGAGACCGGCAGCGGCCGGGAGTACCTCGACCTGTCGATCGCCGACGTCGACCGATACGGGTTGCTCGGCGCGGGCACCCAACTCCGAGCGCAAGAGAGCTTCGGCGTCGGAGTGGCTCTTGCCGCCGACCTCGATCCCGGCGACGGTGACGCCGCGTGGCACTCGGTCGCTGGAGGTGATCCAATCCGCCGCGTACAGCAGCGTGAGAACCGCTACCACCGCACCGGTCCCGATCGCGATCTTCCGCCACGGCGGCACGAACCCGGACCCGTCGGCGGGCTGCGGCGAGCCGCCCTCCGGCGGAATCACGGGTGGCTGGACCGGCGATTCGGATTGGGGAGAGACCTCTGTCTCTGCAGGAACATCGGGCTGAGCAGGCACAACAGGTTCCGCGGCGGCGACAGGTTGTGCGGGGACTACAGGCTGCGCGATGGTCGGCGATTCGTCGGCTGCGGGCGGCTGCTGCGGGGCCGGGATCGAATCGGGCTCGGCGTCCCCCGGCACGACGGCAGCGGCGTGGGCTTCGGTGGCCTCGGCATCGTCGACGACCGGATCTGCGGTTACCGGGTCTTCGGCCACCGGATCTTCGTCTACCGACCCAGCATCGCCCGACCCCGGCCCATCGACATCGGTTTCCGCGCCGGAAGGCTGCTCGGCCTCGGCTTCCGGAACCTGCTCCGCCTCGGACGAATGCTTCGGAGCGTCCGTCTCGTCGCGGACCGCACCGAAGACCTCTGTGGGAGCGTCGTACGGCGGTACATCGGGTTTCGGTTCGGCACCGTTGGGCGCGTCACCCGACCTACTGTTGCCCTCGCTCACGTTCGACCCTTCCAGGACCACCGTTGGTTGTTGTTCCGCCCTTCTGCACGGCGTACCCCTCGCACGAGCTTACGCAAACCGAACGGTGACGCTCAGTCCGGAGACCATCGGCACAGCGACGAGAAAGGCCCCGCGCTGCTGCCGGGTCGGGGGTCAGGCAGCAGCACGGAGCCACTGGGAATATATGCACACCACGCCACGCCGTTACAACGACTGCAAAATTGTCTCGTCAATTCATTCGGTTGAATGATCCGCGGGCCGTCGAACTGTCCCCTTGCCCGACGGCTCGGGCCCAATGTCCCGTCCTGACCAGCGCGAGAGTGAGCAGGAGCCGATCTCGCGGATCTGTCAGATCATGCCCGGTCAACTCCTCGATGCGGTGGACCCGGTAGATCACGGTGTTTCGATGGCAGTAGAGCGCCTTGGCGGCGTTGGTGGGCGAGCCGTCCGACGCGAGCATGTGGGCCAGGGTGTCGAGCAGCGTTCCTCGATGCGGCTCCGGGTGCGTCCACAGTTTTCCCAGAGCGTGGCGCACCAGCAACTCCGACGATCGGTCGTCGGCCGCCATGATCACGCGGGGCAGTCGGTCCGTCGCCAGGGCCACGCCGCTGTCTTCGGTGATGGTCTCGGCCGTCAATGCCGCGAGCCGATACGCCGCAGCGAACGACGACAGGCCCTCGGGCGAATGCGCGACCCCCACAGGCCCGACGGCTTGGCAGCGAGGGCGTCGACGACGGAGTTCCACGCTCCCGTTCCGAGTGCAACGAGCGCGAACTGATGGCCGTCCCTGGTGTTCCAATGCGAGACCGCACCGATCTGATCCAACGCGTCCTCGGGCGCCGGGAGCGGCGGCGACCCTTGATCGTCGAGCGGACCGACGACACACGCGATCTGCTGCGATGCCGAAAGGCCAAGGGTGGCACGTGCTTCCATGACGAACGCCGGATCACCGCCGCGCCCCGATCGAAGGCCGTCGAGTATCACCAGAACGTTGGCGAGGTCGCGCTGCTGCATCCGGGCGCTTTCCTGCCGGTATGCCTCGACGAGGGTTTCGTACTGGCTGTCGAGCGCGCGCCACAACTGCCGACCCGCCACGAGCAGCAGATGCTCGTCGATGCTGGTTCGGCACTGCTCGCGCTCGAGCATCAGCTCCTCCCACAGCGTCCGACTCCCCAGCGTGTACGCCTTGAGTACCAGTTCCATCGGAATTCCTTGGCGTGCACGCTCTCTGCCGGTACGACGCCACACCTCGCGCGCGTTGTCACCCGCGGCGGGCAGCCCCGACAGGGTACGGAGACCTTGATTGATGTGCTCGCGAGTGCTGCGCCGAATCTCGCCTGCGATGTCCGGAGTGGAGCTGGCCAGGTAGGCGGGTTCCTGCTCGATCAACGCCAGCGTGATGGAGTCCGCGATCGAATCCGCTCGTGACGTCAATGCTGCCCACGCGCGTCGGATCTGCTCCTGGCCGGAGTCCGTCACCGCTCCTCGGGCAGCCGAACGCGCCGATGCGCGTCGACCATCGGGGGCACCCACCTGCACAGTTTTGCGCACTGAGCCCACATGACAGGTCGATTTGACCGTTACTGGTGCCCAGGGACCCAAACATTCTGTGCGCAGCGCCCATATCGCCCGTTGTGCGAAACGCACCATAGTGAACGCAACAGATTGTGAGGTGGATCACTTGAACGCTATCGACACGAAGGACCCGGTCCTCACCATGACGGACGTCGAAGTGTCCTTCGGCGGAATCGTCGCGCTGTCCGGCGTCAGTCTCGAGGTGCGACCCGGCGAAGTTCTCGGCGTCATCGGACCCAACGGTGCAGGCAAGACGACGCTGTTCAACGTTGCGTGCGGACTCGTTCGTCCCCAATCGGGAACGCTCGGACGACACGGCGAAACGTTGACCCGTCTCCGACCGCACGACCTACCCCGGCTCGGCATGAGCCGAACGCTGCAGGGACTCGGACTGTTCGATCGGATGACGGTTCTGGACAACGTCATGGTCGGTGCCGATCGAACAGCGAAGACCGGAATCCTCGCGGGCCTGCTCGGCCTACCGTCGAGTGCCTCCGACGACGCCGCCGTCCGCTCCACCGCAATGGCCACCCTCGAACGCTTGCGGATCGACGGCCATGCGCACCGATTGCCACCGAGCCTGCCGTACGCGGTGCGCAAACGTGTCGCACTCGCACGCGCCCTGGTGAGCGAACCGACACTGCTCCTGCTGGACGAACCCGCCTCGGGTCTGTCCAGTGACGAAATGAGCGAACTCGGCGACGAGATCCGCTCTCTCGCTTCCTCACCGGATTCCGAACCGGAAAGACCCGCAACATCGATCATGCTCGTCGAGCATCACATGGATCTCGTCATGAGTGTGTGCGACCGGATCTACGTGCTGGATTTCGGCAAGGTCATCGCGCAGGGAACGCCCGACGAGATTCGCGAGGATCCGGCCGTGCTCGCTGCATACCTCGGAAACGAAGTGACGCATGAAAACTGACGCGGCGCACCTGACGATCACCGATCTGACCGTTCGATACGGACCGGTCACCGCCCTCGACTCGGTGTCGATGACCGTCACGGCCGGAGCTGTCACGGCCGTACTCGGCGCGAACGGAGCAGGAAAGACGACTCTGCTGCGCACCATCTCGGGATTGCTGAAACCGGTGTCGGGGAGGATCGAACTCGCCGGGGTCGACATCGTCGGCGTGGCACCGGATCGCATGTCTCGCAAAGGTCTTGCCCACGTTCCCGAAGGGCGGGGCGTCATTGCCGAGTTGACCGTCGACGAGAATCTTCGACTCGGCGCGATGGGACGCAACCGAAGTCACGACGCCGTCACCCTCGACCGCATCTACGACATGTTTCCGCCCCTGACCGGTCGTCGAGCATCCTCGGCACACACCCTGTCCGGCGGAGAGCGACAGATGCTCGTGATCGGCCGAGCGCTGATGGCGACACCGTCGGTGCTTCTGCTCGACGAGCCGTCTCTCGGACTCGCACCGAAAGTCGCCGCGCAGATATTCGAGACGCTGCGCGGACTCGTCGACTCCGAGTCGATGACCGTCGTGCTCGTCGAACAGAACGCCCGCAGTGCGCTGTCGATCGCCGAACATGCCGTCGTCCTCGATCTGGCAAGGTCGCGGTGGAAGGTCCCGCCGACACCTTGGCCGGGGACGACGCCCTCCGACACGCCTATCTCGGGTTCTAGAGCAAGCCGAAAGGACGCCAGCCACAGTGCAACAACTGCTCACCATCCTCATCAACGGCGTGACCACAGGCATGATCTACGCCGCGTTCGCGCTCGCCCTCGTACTCATCTGGCGATCGACCCGCATCGTCAACTTCGCGCAGGCCCCGATGGCCATGATCACCACGTACGTGGCACTGGTCGTCATCGACGCCGGCTACTCGTACTGGATCGGATTCGGAGTCGCGCTCCTCTGCGGCCTGCTACTGGGAGCGTTGACGGAGCGACTCGTCATCCGATTCGTCGACAGCTCGTCGCACATCAACCCGGTCATTCTCACGCTCGGGTTGTTCATCATCATCCACGCGGTGGCCGCCATCGTCTTCGGTAACCAATTCCGTTCCTTCCCTGCACCGTTCGGTCTCACCGGACAGCGGATCGGCGACATGAACGTAGCGTTGACCGGGTACGACATCTTCAAGATCGTCGCCGTCCTCGTGGTCCTGGGATTGCTGATCCTGCTCTTCCGGTTCACCGATCTGGGACTGAAGATGCGCGCGAGCGCCTTCGAGCAGGAGGTCGCCAAACTCCTCGGCGTACGCGTGAGTCGAATGCTCACTCTCGGTTGGGCGCTGGCCGCAGTGGTCGGTTCGCTCGCCGGACTCCTCATCGCAGGTGGGTCGCTCGTACATCCGGGCTACATGGACTCGATCGTCGTATTCGGTTTCGTCGCAGCGGTTCTCGGCGGACTGGACAGTCCGGCGGGAGCAGTGGTCGGCGGCCTGCTGATGGGCATCGGGCTCAGTTTCGTCAGCGGCTATCTCGGTCAGGATCTGGTCTCCAGCGCGGCATTGATGATCCTGATCGTCGTGCTTCTGCTACGACCGAGCGGGCTGTTCGCCAGCTCTGCGGCCAGGAGGGTGTGACATGAACGCAACTCTCACTCGCCTCACCGCAACACCGGTTCGACGCCACATCCTCGGTTCCCTCATCGGATTGATCGTCATCGTGCTCGCCCTCGAATCTCTGAGCACCTTCCGACAGAGCCAACTCACCTCGGTGGCCTACCTGGCCATCGCAGCCGGCGGACTGACGGTGCTGACCGGGCTCAGCGGCCAGCTCTCGCTCGGGCACGGTGCGTTCATGGCGGTCGGCGCATACACCGCGGCATTGATGTTGCGGGCCAACGATTCGGGATGGTCGGTACCCCTCGTTCTGCTCGCCGCCACCGTGGTCTCGGCGGTGGTCGGTGTCGTGGTCGGTGTGGCCGCCGCCCGACTGCACGGGCCGTACCTGGCCGGTGCGACGCTTGCGCTCGCCGTCGCGGTACCGGGCCTGGCCCTGTACTTCTCGGACTACCTCGGCGGTGAACAGGGACTCGTCGTGCCGGCACCGAAGGTGCCCGAGCTGATCGACGACATGATGTTCTTCGTCACCGGAAACGAGCTCAGCGGAACGAAATTCGTCGCCTATGTCAGCTGGATACTGCTGGTGATCGTGTTCTTCCTGTTGGCGAACGCCTCGTCGAGCCGGATCGGCCGTCGCTGGCGGGCCGTTCGAGACGACGAAGTCGCCGCCGAACTGGCCGGAATCGACCTGGGGCGCGCACGCATTCTCGCGTTCGTGGTCAGCGCGGCCTGTGCGGGCGCGGGCGGTGCAGTACTGGCGATGTCGGCACGAATCGCCGCACCGAGCGGATTCACGCTGACCCTCTCGCTGACCCTGCTCTCCGCCGTCGTCATCGGCGGGCTCGGAACCCTCTCCGGCGCACTGATCGGGGCGATTCTGCTGACCTACATCCCACCGGTGGTCACCAACCTCGGGCTCGATCTGGGTCTGAGCAGTCTGCAATCGGCCGAACTCGCACCACTGGTGACCGGAATCTTCACCGTCCTCGTCATCCTGTTCGCCCCACTGGGTTTGGTGGGCACGTATCGCAAGTTCCGTCTGACCAGAAAAGGAATGAAATGAAAAAGTTCGGATCGGTGGCATTCAGAACGACCGCGCTCGTCGCCGTCGTCTCGTTGGCCGCGGCGTGTGGTGCAGGTGGCCGAGAAGAGACGACGGAATCCTCGGAAGGGTCGACGGTCGGCATCACCGACACTTCGGTGAAGATCGGTGCCCACTTTCCGTTGACCGGGGTCGCAGCGCCCGGCTACAGCGAAATCCCCACGGGCGCACAGGCCTACTTCGACTACGTCAACGCCGCGGGAGGCATCAACGGCCGACAGATCGAGTACGTGGTTCGGGACGACTCCTACGACCCGACGACCACCACCCAGGTCGTCAACGAACTGGTTCTCCAGGACGAGGTGTTCGCCGTCGTCGGCGGACTCGGCACAGCGACCCACAGCGCTGTCATCGACTTCCTCAACGAGGAGGGTGTGCCGGATCTGTTCGTCTCCTCCGGCGCGATCATGTGGGGCAACGACCCCGAGAAGTACCCCAATACCTTCGGCTGGCAGCCCGACTACCAGGTCGAGGGCAAGATCATCGGTGACTGGGTGACGAAGAACCGACCCGACGCCAAGGTCGGACTGTTCCTCCAGGACGACGACCTCGGCCGAGACAGCGAAGAGGCGGTGCGGCAGTATCTCGACGATCAGATCGTCGAGGTCGTGCGGTACACCTCGGGCAACACCGACGTCGCACCTCAGATCGCGGCCTTGCAAGGTGCCGGAGCAGATCTGATCCTCGGCTTCAACGTTCCCTCGTACACCGCACTGAGCCAGCTGACAGCCATGCGGCTCAACTACGACCCCGAGTGGTTCTACAGCTCGATCGGTTCCGACGTCGACCTCGTCGGCTCCCTGCTCGGACGCTTCTCCCAGGGTGCGGTCACCGACGGCGCGCAGTCGCTCGAAGGGATGATCTCGCTGGAGTACATCCCGGGCGTCGACTCTCCTGAGAATCCGTGGACCCAACTGTGGCAGAAGGTCTGGGCCGAGAACGGAACCGGTGACCCCTTGACCAACTACCGCATCTACGGTCTGAGCCAGGCATACGCGTTCGTGCAAGCCCTCCAGGCGGCCGGCGAGAATCCGACCCGCGAGGGCATCGTCGCGGCCATCCAGGACGGCGGACAGGACTTCGAAGGTCCGCAGTTGGCCCCGTTCCGCTACTCGGAAGAAAGTCACCTCGGAATCTCCGGAGCCAGTGTCTTCCAGATCCGCGGCGGCGTACCCGAGTATCTGACTCCGGTGCTGCAGACCGACATCGGGGATTCGGCAGTGGAGGAGTACACGGGCGAGGAATCGACCCCGCCGGAAAGCGGCATACCCGGCTGATCACACGAAAAAGGGGCACGCAGCGCATGCGTGCCCCTTTTTCACGTGGTGGTCGGCAGATCCGAAAACCCCTCGATTATCGGATCCGCCGACCCTTCTGTCCCCCGGACTGTGTCCCCCCGGATTGGGAGCAGCCGAAGCTGCCGCCGGTCAGCGCTCGATGATCGCCGTGACGCCCTGGCCACCGGCCGCGCAGATCGAGATCAGGCCACGGCCCGAGCCCTTCTCGGCCAGCATCTTCGCCAGCGAGGCCACGATGCGTCCGCCGGTTGCAGCGAACGGGTGACCCGCCGCGAGCGAGGAGCCGTTGACGTTGAGCTTGCTGCGATCGATGGAACCGAGCGCAGCGTCGAGGCCGAGCCGCTCCTTGCAATACTCGTCGCTCTCGAATGCCTGCAGAGTTGCGAGCACCACCGAAGCGAACGCCTCGTGGATCTCGTAGTAGTCGAAGTCCTGCAGCGTCAGGCCGTTGCGCGCGAGCAGACGCGGAATCGCGTAGGTCGGAGCCATCAGCAGACCGTCCTTGAACGATCCGTTGCCGTGGACGTAATCGACTGCTGCGGTTTCGGAATCGACCAGATGCGCGAGCACCGGCAGGTTGCGCTCGGCAGCCCACTCGTCACTCGACAGCAGGGCAGCCGACGCACCGTCGGTCAGCGGCGTCGAGTTGCCTGCCGTCATGGTCGCGTCGCCCAGCTTGGTTCCGAAGACCGGCTTGAGCGTCGCGAGCTTCTCCACGGTCGATCCCGGACGCAGGTTGTCGTCGCGAGTCAGGCCGAGGAACGGCGTCACCAGATCGTCGAAGAAACCGCGGTCGTATGCGGCTGCCATGTTCTTGTGGCTCGCTGCGGCCAGTTCGTCCTGGTCCTCGCGGCGGACGCCGAATTCCTTGGCGGTGATGGCGGCGTGGTCACCCATCGACAGGCCGGTGCGCGGTTCGCCGTTGCGCGGGATCTCGATACCGAGCATGCCGGGACGGACGTTACCGAGAAGCTTGATGCGGTCGGTGGTGCTCTTGGCCCGGTTCAGCGAAAGCAGGAACTCACGCAGTTCGTCGTTGACACCGATCGGAGCGTCGGACGTGGTGTCGACACCGCCACCGATGCCGGCATCGATGCGGCCCGATGCGATGGCGTCGCCGACGGCGATGATCGACTGAAGGCCGGTGCCGCAGGCCTGCTGGATGTCGAAGGCCGGGGTGTACGGGCTCAATGCGCTGCCGAGTACGACCTCGCGAGTGAGGTTGAAATCGCGTGAGTGCTTGAGGACGGCACCGGCGGCGACGAGGCCCAGGCGCTCGCCCTGCAGACCGAATCGCGAGACCAGCCCGTCGATGGTCGCGGTGAGCATGTCCTGGTTGGACGCCAGCGCGTACTTCTTGTCCGAGCGCGCGAAAGGAATGCGGTTGCCACCGACGATTGCGACCGGTCGTAGCTGCTTGCTTGTCACTGACGTCTCCAAACATCGTCGAAAAAGGCCCTGGTGGAGTTTCATCTTACTGGCGAGTAAGTTGGTTGTCGACACCCGGTCGTGCGCCTCGCTCCTCGAGCGAGCAGCGCTGAATGAAAGGTACGACAGTGGCAGCCTCCAAGGGAGCCCCAGATCTCTACTCAACGTTCCTCGCGTCCGCGCCGGGAGCCTTCATCGCCAAGCAGGCCGGCCTGCCGCAGCCCGAGAAGCTGCGCCGCTACAAGGCAGGCGAGCCGCCGCTGA
>NZ_BAOX01000131.1:0-12557 GCF_000813105.1 Rhodococcus sp. BS-15
GCCACCCCCGACCCGCGCCCTGCGCGTCGACCAGCGGATCATCAGCCGGTACGCGGCAATCTCCGGAGACCGCAACCCGATTCACGTATCCTCGCTGGGCGCAAAGGCATTCGGGTTCCCGAAGACCATCGCGCACGGCATGTGGAGCGCGGCAGCCGTCCTGCAGACCGTCGAGGGTCGAATCCCGGAAGCTGTGAACTACAGCATCCGCTTCGGCAAGCCGATCGTCCTGCCCGCGACGGTGAACGCCTACGCCGAGGCCGTCGGCACCGGTTGGGACCTGTCGCTGAAGAACCCGAAGAAGGGCTACCCGCATCTGACGGGAACCCTGCGGTAACTGGCTCGCCGCTCGAACTCGAAGTTGTGGACGGATTTCCCCGGATTTCCGTCCATAACTTCGAGTTCGGCGTCTCAGGTGGTGGCGGTTTTCTTTCCTGCCAGGCCGCGCCACGCCAGATTCTCCAGTAGGTCCGCGGCCGCGTCGACCTCGATTTCACCGCCTGCCACTCTGTCGGCCACAGCCTCGCCCGCCCCGACCAGCGCGACGGCCATCAGCCCGAAGTTCTGTGACTGTTCCGGATCTCTCGTGCTCATGGCGAGCAGACCGGCCGTCAGCTCGATCAGCCGATCTCGGCTGCTCTGCACCTGCGAGGCGAACGCCTGCTGACCGATGGCCTGGCGGTAGAGCACCATCCATGACTTCCGGTTCTCGCCGACGAATCCGAGGAAACCGATCAGAGCCTTGCGCAACTGCTCGCGCGGCGTCAGCGTCGGATCTGCAGCAGGAGTCAGGGCCTCGACGAACTTGACGCCCTCGCGGTGGATGCACGCGGCGAACAACTCGTCCTTCGACCCGTAGTACAGGTAGAGCATCGGCTTGGAGATGGCCGCCTTCTTGGCGATCGAATCCATCGACGTCTCATGAAACCCGTTGTCGGAGAACACATCCACCGCCGCGTCGAGCATCTGCTGCTCGCGGACGGCGCGGGGCAATCTTTTGGTGCCGCCAGCCATGGACCCTCCAATACGTACGAAGTACTAGACGTTACTCCACAGTAAGGTCCAGTACCGCGCAATCAGGCCCCGCACGCCCCTTTGAACCGAGCAACCGTCGCGGCCGCCTCGTCCACCTGAGCCGCCGGCAGGCGTCCCGTCGCCACCGCGTCTTCGAGATTGTCCAACACCGCGGGCACCTGATCGGTGGTGAGCCACAGCGCCACATCGGCACCCGCGACCAACGCCGCCTCGACCGCGTCGACGATTCCGAGCCGCGCCGTGATCGCCGCCATGCCACTGAGGTCGTCGGTGAAGATCGGACCGTCGAACGGCGCGGCACCGTATCCGACGCCATCGCGCAACAGCGCCATCGTCGCCGGGCTGATGCTCGCCGGCACACCCGGCTCGGTCAGTCCGGGCACATCGAGGTGCCCCACCATGACGCCGACGCCGCTGTTGTTCAGCGCCGCGAACGGCAACAGATCCTTGGTCTTCAACTCGTCGAGTGACGGCGTCGTCACCGCGCCGGTATGCGAGTCACCCGAACCCGAACCATGCCCGGGAAAATGCTTGATGACGGGCTTCACACCCGCGTCTTCCAGACCCCGCGCGTACGCCCCCGCGTACTCGATCACGACCTGCGGATCGTCGGAGAACGACCGATCGCCGATGACGGAATCAGCAGGCTGACTGCTCACGTCGACCACCGGAGCGAAGTCGACGGTGACGCCGAGATCCTTCAACCCCTGACCACGCGTCAACGCCATCGAATACGCCTCGTCCACCGACACCGTCTGCGCCAGCACGCGCGCCGACGGGGCAGCGCCCAACAGATCCGCGACCCGCGAAACCCGCCCGCCCTCCTCGTCGATCGTGACCATCGGAGCCACCACGGAGGCGTCGAGCACCTGCGGTACTTCCCGATTGCCGAGCATCGACTCGTCGGTCCAACTGCCGACGAAGATGCCGCCGACCTGCTCGGTGGACATGATCGCCGCCGCGTCCGCAGTTCCGGTGACTCCGACGGTGAGCAACTGAGCGAGCCGCTGCCGCTCCGACAATCCGTCGACGAACGCAACGCAGCCGTCGACGGGCGGCACCGGTTGCGGCACCGTCGTGTCGACGGGGGGTGGTCGTCGACGCAGGGGCCGCCGACTGCGTGGACGCGACCTGCGCAGACTCGGTGGAGCACGAAACCAAGAGGCCGACACCGACCGTCATCACAGCAGCGGACCGAACCGAAAACCGAAGTCGCATGGAATACGACGGTAGCCGAGATCGTCGGTGTCGCTGCCCACCCGGGGTTCGGATCGATGCGCCTTTGTTGCACTCCGACCGACTGAAACCCACATCGATCCGCCGAAGGGTGAGGGTAATCTGGACGAACGCGACATGAGGAGGAGTTCGACCATGACCGCAGACCTCATACTCATTGCCTACGACGGCTCCGACAACGCCAAGCGTGCGATCGACTATGCCGGACGGTTTCTCACCACCTCACGTGCGATCGTCGTCACCGCGTGGGAGCCGATGGTGCGTCAGGCCGCTCGAATGTCCGGACTCTCCGGCGTCATGCAACCCGAATGGGTGCCCGACGACGAAGCCGAGGACGTAGCGCTCACCGACGCGAAAGTAACCAACAGCGAGGGCGTCGCGCTGGCCGAGGCCGCAGGCCTGAAGGTGGAGGGCCAGTGCACCGAATGCACCACCGCCATCTGGAGCGCGATCGTGGAGAAGGCCGACGAGATGAACGTCGACATCATCGTCACCGGCACCAGAGGCACCACCGGTCTTCGTGCGCTGCTCCAGAGTTCGGTGGCCGAGCATGTACTGCGACACAGCCATCGGCCCGTCCTGATCGTTCCGCCCGGCAAGTAACGCGTCCACCGGCCTGATGGGCGGGTGCGAGTGATACCGTGATGCCCGCGTGGGGGTCCACCTCGCCCGCTTCTTTCCTGAGCCGACTGACTGGAGAACCGAGATGAAGTTTGCTGTCCCGGGTGTCATTGCCGCCGTCGTCGGAGCCGTACTGGGTGCGGGCGTCGTCTTCGGAGTCACCGCAGCTGCAGCCGACAACTCTCGTCCGGATATCGATCGCTCCGGAAACGCCGACTCGTCCTTGCTGAACCAGGTTGAGTACGGCAGCCGCTGACGCTGGTCGCTTTCGTGAATCGGTGATCTCGGCCGAGCCGCTCGGCCGTAAATGGCTCTTCGGTGCCTCGATTCTGGCGTTCCTCCTCACCTTTCTGCAGGTCCCCGGCTTCACCGTCGCCGATACCAAGTACGACCTGGCTCAGAACCCTCTCGGATTTCTCGAACGCGCTTCCCATCAGTGGAACAGCGCGGCTCCGCTCGGCCAGGTGCAGAACCAGGCCTACGGCTACTTCTTCCCCCACGGTGCGTTCTTCGCCGGCGGTGATCTGCTGTCGATCCCGCCGTGGATCACTCAACGCATCTGGTGGGCGCTGCTGCTCATCGCCGGGTTCTGGGGAATCGTCCGGCTCGCCGAAGCTCTCGGTATCGGCAGCCGCAGTTCCCGTCTGATCGCAGCGACGGCCTTCGTGCTCTCGCCGCGAGTGATCACCACCCTCGCGTCGATCTCCTCGGAGACGATGCCGATGATGCTCGCACCGTGGGTGCTGATCCCGATGGTGCGGTATCTCGCCGGCGACGATGGGAAGCAGACAGTTCGACGCGCCGCCGCACAGTCTGCACTGGCGGTGGCCTTGATGGGCGCGGTCAATGCCGTCGCCACTGCCGCAGCCGTTCTGGTGGCCGTGATCTGGATGCTGACGCATCGGCCGAACAAGCGTTGGTTGGTCTTCGGCGCATGGTGGTCGGGCTTTCTGGTGCTCGCGACGCTGTGGTGGATCGTTCCACTGCTGTTGCTGGGCAAGGTCTCTCCACCGTTTCTCGACTACATCGAATCGTCCGGCACCACCACACAGTGGACGTCACTGACGGAGGTGCTGCGCGGCACCGGCAGCTGGACGCCGTTCGTCTCTCCCGAGCGAGTGGCCGGTGCCGTTCTGGTGACTCAGCCCGCGGCCGTCATCGCGACGGGCTTGATCGCGGCTGCTGGAATCGCCGGCCTGGCGATGAGGTCTATGCCCGCCCGCGGACGGTTGACGATCATGCTGTTCATCGGTCTGGTCGGACTCGGTGCCGGGTTCGTCGGCGATCTCGACGGTCCGTTCGCGGCTTCGGTTCGGGTGTTCCTCGATTCTGCAGGCGCACCGCTGCGCAACATCCACAAACTCGAGCCGGTCATTCGAATCCCGTTGGTACTGGGCCTCGCTCACCTGTCGGGCCGGGTTCCGCTGCCGGGTTCTGCGCCGCGATCGCAGTGGCGATCGGCCGTCGCGCATCCCGAGAAGCACCCCATGATGCGGTGACCGCCTTGGTCCTGGTGGCCTTGACGCTGTCCACCTCGCTGGCATGGACGGGCAAGCTTGCACCGCGAGGAGCGTACGAGGCCGTTCCGCAGTACTGGCACGACGCCGCGGACTGGCTCACCGAGAATGCGTCGGGATCGAGCCCCGACGGTTCCGACGCGCAGCGGGCCCTGATCGTGCCCGGCGCACCGTTCGCCCTGCAGACCTGGGGATTGACCCGAGACGAACCACTGCAGGCGCTGGCCACCACCCCATGGGCCGTCCGCGACGCCGTACCGCTCACCCCGCCCGGTGCCATCCGCGCACTGGACTCCGTGCAACGACTCTTCGCCGACGGTCGGCCGTCGGCCGGATTGGCCGATACCCTTCTGGGCCAGGGCATCAGCTACGTCGTCGTGCGCAACGACCTCGATCCCGAGAACTCGCGATCCACCCGTCCGGCATCGGTGCACCAGGTGCTCGACGGTTCGCCGGGACTCGAGAAGGTGGCCGAATTCGGTGAGGACGTGGCTCCCGGCCAGGTCGACGGCGTCGTACTCGACGGTGATCTGCGACCGCCGTATCCGGCTGTGGAGATCTATTCGGTGGGCGATTCGGCAGACATTCCTGCGTCCGGCCCCTACACCGTCGATCTCGATCGTGTCCCGGTTGTTCAGGGTGGTCCGGAGTCCATTCTGCGCTCGAACGAGTTGCAGAACAACGGGATTCGCAATCCGGTGCCGTCGGGCCCCACGCTGCTGGCCTCGGATGCAGCCGCGGCGGGCATTGCCGTGAACTCGGTGACGGTGACCGACACCCCGATGAATCGCGAAACGGACTTCGGCCAGGTCGACAATCACAGTTCTGCTCTGCGGGCCGCCGACGAGCCGCGACGTTCGCTCAACGAGGTGTCCGACTACCCGGTGTACGGGGCGAAGACCGTGGACGCCGAGTGGGAGGGCGCGACCCTGACGGCGTCGAGCTCGGCGTCGGACGCCACACAGATCGGCGGCAGCGCCCCCGGCAGCGGTGTCGCCGCCGCTGTGGACGGCGATCTGGCCACCAGCTGGATCAGCAACGGCATCGAACGTGCTGTGGGGCAATGGCTTCAGCTCGACTTCGATACTCCGGTACGCGGCGGGCTGCTGCGTATGCGCACCAGCCCGGGGACGATCGGCGACCCGGTGAAGTGGGTGGAGATCACCACCCCGAACGGCTCGACGGCCTCGCGCGTCGACGAGCCGGGTGAGCCGATGACGGTGTCGCTGCCGGGCGGTGAGACGCCGTGGCTGCGCATCACCGCGAAGTCGACCGTCGACGGAACCCGCGGCAGCCAGTTCGGCATCAGCGAGGTGTCGGTGGACGACCACTCCGACCGGGACAACCCGAAGCAGGTACCGATCGTGCACCGCGCGGTGCTGCCCGAGACTCCCGCCGGGGCAAGCGTCGATGCCTGGGAACTGGGCCAGGAATTCCCCGGCCGGTCCGGGTGCCTCGACACCGAGGATCGAATCCGTTGCAGCAGTGGACTGTCCAAGTCGCCCGAGGAACTGGGGCGCTTCTCACGCACGATCGACGTCCCGATGGGTACCGCCGTCATTCCCGATCTGACTGTCCGCACGCGTCAGTCTCCCGAACTCGAAGCGCTACTGGCGCAACCGGGGCGGCCGTTGGCCGGCGGGGCGTCGGACGTCGCCGACCTGCACGGCTCGGCGTTCGCCGCGACCGACGGTGATCCGCGTACGTCCTGGGCGGCGCCGGAGAAGTCGATCACCGATCGAGCCGGAACCAACCCCACCCTGACCATCGAATTGCCCGCTCCGACACTGGTGGACGGGCTCGAACTCAGCCCCAGCCTGGGTGCACTCCCGGCGCACCCCACCCGCGTCGCGGTCAACCTCGGCAACGGGCCGATGGTGCGCGACGTCGACACCGACGGCTCGACGACCCTCGAACTGGCACCGTACGTGACGGACCGGATCGTCCTGTCGATCGTGGACTGGGAGGGAGTTCTGGATCGAAACTCGTTGGGCTTCATCCAGTCTCAGCCTCCCGGCTTCGCCGAGGTGACGCCGCTGTCCGGTGGTGAACCGATCGGCGCACCGTACGACGGTGACCGCGAGATCACCGTGGACTGCTTCGCCGGCCCCATCCTCTCCATCGCCGGACAGACGGTGCGCACGTCGGTGACGGCCAGCGCGGAGCAGTTCCGTTCCGGCGAGCCACTGAAGGCATCGGTGTGCGACGCCGACACCCCGGTGAACGAGAACTTCGTCAACCCGGTATCACTGCCCGAGGGTCGCCAGGACGTGGTGGTGGAGCCGGGAGCGTCGTTCTTCGTCGACGGTATTCGGTTGCGCACCATGCCTATTCCGGCACAGTGGCCGACGAGCTCGGCACCGCAGGCCGCCAGGACCACCGCCTGGAGCCCCGATCACCGCGAGGTGACGCTGACCTCCACGACGGAGGATCGCTTGCTGGTCATCCCGGAAAGCAACAACAGTGGTTGGCGCGCAACCACTCCCGGAGGCGTCGAACTGTCCCCGGTGGTGGTCGACGGGTGGCAGCAGGCCTGGATCGTTCCTGCCGGGGCGTCGGGCACGATCTCGTTGGATTTCGCCACCGATCGCTGGTATCGACTCGGCATCTTCGGTGGGTTGTTGCTGCTGATTCCCCTGCTGTTCGCAGCGTTGCGTCGGCCGCGCAGCATGCCCGATCTCGGGCCCGCACCGCGGCCTTGGCAGAGCCTCCCGGCGGCGATCGTGACGCTGCTCGGAGCGACGATCGTGTTGGCAGGAATCGCCGGTGCTGCCGCTGTGGCCGTGATCGGTGTCGGTGCAGTGTTCCTGGACCGCCGCTACGGT
Source organism: Rhodococcus sp. BS-15 (assembly GCF_000813105.1). Lineage (NCBI taxonomy): Bacteria > Bacillati > Actinomycetota > Actinomycetes > Mycobacteriales > Nocardiaceae > Rhodococcus > Rhodococcus sp. BS-15. The sequence goes on from NZ_BAOX01000131.1 coordinate 7,235, forward strand.
CGCGCGCTCTCCTCGCGCGTGTTGGTCAGCGCAGCAGGCGGATTCGCTTTGCTGGGCGCGGCGCTGCTCTCGCTCGGTCCATGGCGATCGCCCGACGGGTACGTGGGCGAATCGTACGGAGTGCAGCTGGCCGCGCTGATCGGAATCGTCGCGTTGGCGATCAGTGCGATGCGGAAACCGTGACCGGCGTCTTCTTGGCAGCGAAGCGTCGTCGAGCAGGGTCTTCCACCAGCGCGTAGCTCGCCGCAGCCACCGGAATCGACAGTGCGAGCGTCACCGGCAACACGAACCACATCCCGCCCGAGAACGGGATGATGCCGAACACCGGGAACACGACGGCGAGCACAGCCAGATGCCAGATGAACAATCCGTACGACCAGCGGCCCAGCGTCAGCATCACAGGATGCTCGAGGAAGCGATGCCGGCGACCGTCCTCGGCGAGAATCAGCGGCGCGAGCATCGCGAAGGCCAATATCGCGCCGAGCAGGATCTTGATCTCGAACTGCCAGGCCGCCGGACGCACCAAGCCCTGCGGACCCGCCAGAGGAGTCGCCGACATGGCGAACGCGGCAACCGCGATGGACGACATGACAAATCGGCGACGAGCCAACCGATGCACCCAGGTCGGTGGCCCCACCGAGATCTCGGCGAGCAGCATCCCAGCCGCAAACCACGGGAAGTAGCCGGGGAGCCAGTTGTCATGGTGAATGCCGTCGGGGGTCGACACCGGAACGAATGCCCACGACAGCGTCAGCACCGCAGCGCCCAGAATGACTGGGATACGGCGGGCGGCGGCCGCGCCGCGCAGACGCACCATCAGCCAAGCGAACACCGGCAGCAGAAGATAGAAGGCGAGCTCGACCGACAGCGACCACATCTGCGTCAAGCCCTGGGTCAGGGTCAACGGCACGAACACCTGAGTGAACGACAGGTTCGCCAGCCACACGCGGTAGTCACCGCCGGCATCGGGAAGAAACAGCAGGATCAGTATCACGCCGACCCAGTAACCGGGCAGAATTCTCGCGAGCCGCGAACGGAAATAGCGGCCGAGCGGCTGGGCACTCCGATGACCGCGGGCCGCCGCCGCGTGCGGACGCCACAGCAGGAATCCCGACAGCGAGAAGAAGATCGCCACAGTCAGGTCGAACCTTCCCCAGATATGACCCAAGATCGGCGACGTCGCGCCACCGGTCTGAAAGGCCACGTGGGTGACAACGATTCCGATACACGCGACGGCACGCATCCCCTCGAGTGACGGTACGAATCCACGAAGCGGGACAACGCCTGCCGAACGGGTCTGTGTGCTCATGGTGGCCTCAAGTGTGCCGTGTCGAACCGGCGCAGACGAGACCGGTGCCACTGTCGACTGTTACTGTCACCTGCGACGTGTCGTAATAAATCGGGCATCGGGTCGGGGCGAACGTGTTTCCCGCCCGCGGTGTCTTCCATGAAGCGGTCAACTAAGGAGATTCAGCATGGCGGAGCGCTCAGGGCCGAGCCGGATACTTGCCCTCGTACTCATCGGCTTGGGCGCGTTTCTGGTGGTCGCCGCCATCCTCATTCCCACGTACACGGTGTCGGCGCTGGAGAAGACGCCGTTGGACCTCGAGGTCACCACCGTCTCCACCGGCGAAGGCAGCGTGCTGGAGAGGACCTCGCTCGCAGCCGGACGCGTCGTCGTCGACCAGAACGTTCCGATCGTCTCGCAGCGATTCGTCACCGTCGAGGAACCCTCGGACGCCGACATCATCACGGTTCAGGCCGGAACGACGTTGCGTCGCACCGACAAGCAGGCCGATACCGGGTTGCTGTCCGCCACCGTGGACCGCGTGACTCTCGATCGCAAGTCCTCGATGCCCGTCGAGAGCCCGATCGGCACCATCCAGGTGGCAGGCGACATGCCCGCCGAGGAAGTTGCCCACACCGGTCTGCAGTACAAGTTCCCGTTCGATGCAGAGCAGAAGAGCTACCCGTACTTCGACATCAACACTCGCCAGTCCCAGGACATCGACTTCGTCGAAGCAACCGAGATCAACGGCACGCCGGTGTACATGTACCAGCAGACGATCGCACCGGTCGATCTGTCGACCGTCGCGAACCTGCCGACCAACAAGGTGACCCTGCCCGCCGACACCTGGGGTGTCGAGGGTGGAGACGCACCGGTGACGATGACCCGCTGGTACGAGAACACCCGCACCCTGTGGGTCGAGCCCGAGACCGGCGTCATCGTCAAGGGTGAAGAGCAGCTTCACCAGTACTACGCGCGCGAGGCAGGCCAGCCCGAGGTCGACGTCCTCAATGTTCCGCTCACGTTCGACCAGAACACGGTCGAATACCAGATCCAGCAGGCCAAGGACGGCCAGGATCAGCTCTCCCTCTTCGGCCGTACCGTCCCGATCATCGCCGGAATTCTCGGTGTCATCTCGCTGATCGCCGGAGTGTTCCTGCTCCTGCGCGGCGGTGGAAACGGCGGACATCGTCAGCCGGCCCGTACGGACACCGCTCCACGACCGACCCCCGGCGGCGGAGCAGCTCCCGCGCCTTCGAGCAACCGTGATTGGACGACGGATCGCACCGAAGAGATTCCGAGGACGAACCTCAACAAGGAGTAGGTGCGCTGCGCGCAGGAGTGGAGCCTGCGGAACGACCCAGATGAGCAGTGGCGTGGTTGAGTGCCCGTGAGGGCGCACAACCACGCCACTCGTCTATGTGGAGACGGGACTGAACTCAGCGATGCTCCCCGAATCGGTGCGGTCATGGTGGCCGGGTCTCGTGGTCGACGGCCCGCTGACCGGTGGTGCGCGAAACGACATCTGGTCCGGAAAACTCGATGGGGTCCGCGTTGTCGTCCGTCACTCACGTCGCACTCTTGATTCTCGATCCTGGGAGTGGCACCTACTGCGCCACCTCCACGAACGTGGCATCCACGTGCCTGTGCTCCTCCCGTCGTCGGCGGGCAACTCGGACGTCGACGGCTGGCACGTCTACGAGTACGTGGAAGGTTCGCACCCCGAACCGAAGGACCCTCGGATCACCGACGCCCTGGCCGAGGTTCACGCCGCAACCGTGGGCTGGCCGCAGCGCCCGGGGTCGGCGAGTGCGACCGATCTCTCGGAACTCCTCGTCGGTGGCGACGTCGACTTGACCGCACTGCCAACAGGTTTGGCCCATCGGATAGTCGATGCGTGGCGAAAAGCACGAACGCAGTCCCCGACATGCGTGGTCCATGGCGATGCGGGTGCGCGCAATGCGATCATCGACGAGCACGGCCGCTGCGTGTTGATCGATTGGGACGAAGCGCGGGTGGACCAGCCCCACTACGACCTACCGATCGGGCCCGCCGAACTCAGAGCGAATCTGGCGTGGGAGATCGCCACGTGCTGGATACCCGAACCCGATTACGCCAGGTCACTGGTGCAGGACTTCACCGACGCAGACCCACGTTGATCGATTTCGAATTCTGTTGTAGCCGAATGACTTTCTAGCTGACAGAGCGATGGGTTTGTAGGGCCCGCTAGCGATCCACGCGGTTTCCCCACAACACCAGTCCACACACCACCACCATTGTCACCGCTGCGGTGACTGCGGCGACGACGACGAATTGCGCGAGTGTCGACGCGACGAACAGCAACAGCAACACCTCGACGCCGAGGGCGAACCAGGCGACGAGAGCGAGGTGGGTGCGCTCGCCCGCGATGGCCCACAGCAACGCGCTCTGCAGCACGGCCAGGCACGCACCCTGCAGCACGAACAGCCAGACGTACTTCTGCACACCGGAATACGTATCGCCCACCACCAGTGGCAACAGCGGAGACGCCAGCGCGCCGCCGACCACCAGAACCGTACCGAGCCCCGCGACGACGGCCAGCGCCGATCGCACCGCGGAGGCCGAATGCAGCGGGTTCGCCATCCGCGGATACAGAACGACGCCGACGCCTGCGGCAACCAGAACGCTGCCTTGGACGCGACAGCACCCACGGCGTACAGCCCGGCTTCGTTGGAGCTGAGCAGCGTGCGCGCCAGCACCAGATCCAGCGCCGACATCGCGATCAACACCAACTGCACCTGAGACGCCTGCAGCACGGCCAGAACCGTGACCTTGGTTTCCGAGACAGAGTTCACCGGCACCCCGGCCGTCCATCGCGCACCGAGCGCCACCACGCCGATGCCCGCGGCCGTGGCAAGAAGAACCGAACCAGGACCACCGCCGAGCACCAACACCAGCACGGCCGGAGCCACCTTGCCGAACCCGGCGGCGGCCAACACGACACTCAGAGCTCCGAATCGCCCACGTCCCTGCAACAAACCCTGTTCGGCGGCCAACAGCACCAGCACCGGCGCAGCGATGACCGCCGACACGGTCGCCGCCATCGAGATGTCCATGGCCGCAGAGAGTGCGGGTGCCAGTGCCAGAGCGAGCACCCCCACCACCGCCGCACACCGGTACCCCACTGTTCGCAGTTCGCGAGAACTGCGCCCGCGCACCACTTCACGCGCAACGACGGACTGCAACGCCAACGCCGGAACCGCGAGAACCAATTGCGCGGCAAGCAGACTCGCGAATTCTCCGTAGCCCTCGACGCCGAGCATCCGGCTCGCCAGAACCTGCAGCAGGTACGCCGCAACGTTCGCGAACATCGAACCGGCCGTCACCATCCCCATCCCGGCGACCGACGCACCCGCGGTGTGCTCTGCCTCGGACGAGGCGCGGAAAGACATGAGCCCACGGTATAGGGTGCCGATCATGGCGTGGTCGAGGTCGAGGTGGACACCGCCGCTCTACAGCCTGCTGCTCGCACTGGTGATTCTCGGCCCGCTGCTCGGTCCCGGCTATCTCCTGCTGCGCGACGCCGTCAGCACCCCCCCGTTCCTACTTCACCGACTCCGCCTGGGGAATCGCCGACGCGGCCGCGAGGGCAGTACCGCAGGACGCCGCTATCGCCGCGCTGTCGACGGTGTTCGACGGTGGTCTGGTGGTCAAGTCCATTCTGCTGCTGGCCCTGTGGCTGACCGGATGGGGCGCAGCGGTGATAGCACGAACGATGCTGCCGACAGCCCCACTACCCGCACTGCTCGTGGCATCGACGGTGGCGGTGTGGAACCCGTACGTCGCCGAGCGACTGCTGCAGGGGCACTGGAGCCTGCTCGTCGGATACGCCGCCCTCCCGTGGACTGTGGTCGCTGCACTCGCGGTCAGAGATGGCCGTTCCTGGTGGGCGCTCGCAGTCTGTCTCGCTGCTGCCGGACTCACCCCCACCGGCGCGTTGCTCGCCGCAACCATCGCCTGGTGGTCCTCGCCCTCCCCGGGGGGTGCTCGACGCGG
>NZ_BAOX01000130.1:0-12628 GCF_000813105.1 Rhodococcus sp. BS-15
TCGCGCCGCAGCTGGCGCGCCGCCTCACCGGCACCTCGTCAGTGGCGATGGTGCCCGCCGCGTGCATGGGAGCGCTGCTGCTGGTCGTGAGCGACGTTGTTGCGCAGCGCGCCTTCGCTCCCACTCAGCTGCCGGTGGGTGTGGTGACCGTATCGGTCGGCGGCGCATACTTCGTGTGGTTGTTGGCGCGGGAAGGCAGGAAGCAGTGACGAAGCCTCGGTTGCACACCGACGACATCACGGTCGGATACGACAGGAGCGTCATCAGCGAGAACCTGACCGTCGAGATCCCCGACGGCAAGTTCACCGTCATCGTCGGACCGAATGCCTGCGGTAAATCGACTCTGCTGCGGGCACTCTCGCGGCTACTGAAGCCCTCGCACGGAACCATTCTGCTGGACGGGAAGGCGATCTCGTCGTACCCCGCGAAAGAAGTTGCCCGACGCCTCGGCCTGCTTCCGCAGACCTCCATCGCACCCGACGGTATCTCGGTGGCCGATCTCGTTGCGCGGGGCCGCTATCCGCATCAGAAGCTGATCAGGCAGTGGTCGACGACGGACGAGGCTGCGGTGATCGAGGCCATGAACGCAACGGCGGTGACATCGCTGTCTGCTCGTCCGGTGGACGAACTGTCCGGCGGGCAGCAGCAACGCGTCTGGGTGGCAATGGTTCTGGCGCAGCAGACGCCGCTGTTGCTGTTGGACGAGCCGACCACCTTTCTCGACATCGCCCACCAGATCGAGCTGCTCGACCTGTTGGCCACTCTCAACCGCGAGAACGGTCGCACTCTCGTCGCTGTGCTGCACGACCTCAATCACGCCTGCCGGTACGCCGACCACATCATCGCGATGAAGGACGGCGCGGTGGTCACCGAGGGCGCGCCCGCCGACGTCGTCACCGCCGAGCTGGTCGAGGCTGTCTTCGGGCTGCCGTGTCGCATCATCGACGATCCGGAATCGCACACTCCGTTGGTGATCCCCAAGGTGGTCGGTCGCAGGCTAGGCAAGGCTTAGTTTAGAGTCGAGGAAGAACGGCTCCGAGTCAGCCTGAGGGTTTCTCGCAGGAGTTACGTCGAGATATGTATCGAGGACGAAGATGAGTGAACAACCGCGTGGCTTCTACTACGCCGACGTCGTTGCGGTGGAACGACTCACGGTGCACATGGTGCGCGTGACGTTCGGCGGCGAACATGTCGCCGGCTACCGCACGCTCGGTGTGCCCGACGAATGCGTCGGAGTCTATTTTCCCCGGGCAGGCGAAGCTGTCCCGCCGCCGATGACCGAGGTGGACGGGTTCTGGTGGTTCCACGGTCTCGACGACGCCCCAGAGGGTCGCAACTACACCATTCGTCGTCTCGATCCGGAGCGCGGTGAGCTGACCATCGACTTCTTCGCACACGAGGGCGGTGTCGCATCCACCTGGGCCCAGCAGGCCGTCCCGGGGCAGACCGTGCTGTTCACCCGCCCGCGATCCTGGTATTCACCGCCCGCCGACGTCGAATGGCTGCTGCTGGTCGCGGACATGACCGGGTTGCCCGCGCTCGGCCGACTCGTCGAGCAGTTGCCCGCAGGAATGCGGGCGCACGCGATTGTCGAGGTTCTCGAACGCGGCGACATCCAATCCTTCGAGACCTTGGCCGACGTCACGTTCGACTGGCGCATCGGATCCGGAAACGGCGACAGCGCAAGCGTTCTCGACGACGCGGCGCTGGCCTACCCCGTGCCCGAGGGACGTGGGTACGTGTGGTTCGCCGGCGAGGCGTCGTCCTCGCGTCGGGTGCGCAAGCACTTCCGCAAGGAATTGGGTTACGAGATCGCGTATTTCGACATCATCGGATACTGGCGTGCCGACTCCGAGAAGTGGCTCGAGAAATACAAGCAATATCAGGAGGAGGCGCTGGCGGTGTACAACGGCGTCATCGAATCCGGCCGTTCCGAGCAGGAGGCCAGCGAGGCCTTCGACGCGCTGCTCGAGCGGGTGGGGCTCTAGCCTGCGTTGTCGAACTCGTAGTCCGGCAGCTCGAGTGTCGCCGCGTCGGGACCGAGGAACGTGCTGCTCACGGCCTGCACCGGCTTGGATCCGGCCAGGCGCAGTACGGTGCGGAATGCGGCGACGCCCACCGAGGTCTTCGGATGCGCGACGCGAGGGACGCCGGGTGGGAGTTTCTGAGCCTGATCGACGAACGGGCGCATGCGCGCCTCGAAGGCCTCGAACCCGGCGCGATGATCGCTCGTCCGTGCGAGTTCGCCGGCGAGCACGTACGCGCCTGTGACCGACAACGTGGTACCCATGCCGCTCAACGGCGTTGCGCACCAGGCGGCATCGCCGAGCACACCGATTCTGCCTTTCGACCAGCGCGGGGCCTTCACCTGCGCCAGATAGTCGACGTACAGTTCCGAGTCCGGTCCCAGCGAGTCCAGGATCCGGGGCACTTCCCAACCGACACCGGCGAACTGCGCTCGTAGCGCAGCAACGACCTGTTCGTCCGACGCTCCCTCGTACCCGCCGGCGTCGGACACCCAGGAGAGGCTGAACCGCGTCGTGCCGAGGTTGTCAGGTCGTAGATTCGCCACTCGGGATCCGGGCGCGTTGTACCAACGCCACCAGCCGTCGTCGCTCGGTCCCTTCGGCAGTACGCCGTAGGCGGTGTACAGGCCGACGGGAGTGGTCTCGGCCTCTCCGGAAAACACCAGTTCCCTGCTGCTGGAGCGGATTCCGTCGGCGAAGAGAACCAGATCGAATCGCTCGGACGGTCCCGCCGCGAATGTCACATCGACTCCGTCGGCATCTTGGGCCACGTCGACGACGCGATCGCCGTAGCGATACTCGGTTCGCGGTCCGGCGGATTCGACCAGAATCCGCGCGAACTCGCCGCGCAGAATCTCCAACTCCGCCGTCGGGCCGTCGTGGGTTCCGTCGCCGGCCGGGAAGGCCGCGATGGTGGCGTCGGCGTCGTCGACGAAGCGGGTGCCCTTCTCGGTGGTGCCGTTCGCGAGGAGGGTTGCGTCCAGGCCCATGCGCCGCAGCACCTCGCGGCCGGAGCCGCGAACGTCGATGTTCTGGCCGCCGAGTCGCAGTTGCGGTGAGCGTTCGAGGACGGTGACCTCGAAGCCTGCCCGGTCCAGCCAGAAAGCCACGGTGGGACCGGCAATGCTGGCACCGGTGACGAGTACGCGAGAAGTCATGGGGCGCGAATGCCCGGGCGGCCGGACGTTCAATCCCGGAGGGAAAGTAGCTGAGCCTCACCTTTGTGGTGTACTTTCATCGAATTGTCCGAATGACCCGTTTTCGTCAGGAGAACCGTGTTCACCGTTCGCCGTTTGGCGCTGCTCTCGTTCAGCGCAACCCTCGCCCTCGGTCTCGTCGCATGCAGCTCGGAAGGCTCGTCCGACGACGGCACGTCCACCTCCGAGTCCGCCACCGCCGAGTCCGCACTCGTGGTGTACTCAGGCCGCGGTGAAGAGCTCGTCGACCCACTGATCGAGCGCATCGGTGGCGGCATCGAGGTCGACTACTCGGGCAACACCAACGCCCAGGCCGCAAAGATCCTCGAAGAGGGCGACGCGACCCCGGCAGACGTCTTCTACGGTCAGGATGCAGGAGCACTCGGTGCCCTCGACGAGGCGGGCGCTCTCGCACCGCTGCCCGAGGACATCCTCTCCCTCGTTCCCGAGCAGTACCGCGGTGCCGACGGCACCTGGGTCGCCACCTCCGCCCGGGCCCGCGTGCTGGCCTACAACTCCGATTCGGTGCAGGCCGGCGATCTGCCGACCGGTATCGACGGTCTGCTCGATCCCCGCTGGCGCGGACAGATCGGCTACGCACCGACCAATGCGTCCTTCCAGGCATTCGTCACCGCCCTGCGTGTGCAGCGCGGCGAAGACGGAGCCCGCACGTGGCTCGAAGCCTTCGTCGCCAACGAGCCCGTCGCCTTCGAGGGCAACGGCCCGCTGCTGACCGCCGTCAACGACGGACAGGTCTCCGCCGGTCTGACCAACCACTACTACTGGTACCCCTTCAAGGAAGAGAACGGCGACGACGCCCCGGTCGAGCTGCACTACTTCGAGCCCGGTGACCCCGGCGCGCTGATCAACGTCGCCGGTGCCGGTGTGCTGGCTGCCTCGGACAACCAGGAAGCGGCATTCGACTTCGTGCGCGAGTTGCTCTCGACCGAATCGCAGACCTACTTCGCGAACGAGACCGCCGAATACCCCGTCATCGACGGAGTCACCTCCGATTACGACCTGCCGCCGCTGTCCGAGCTGGGCTCGACCGATCTCGATCTGGGTCAGCTCTCGTCCCTCGAGGCCACTCAGACTCTCCTCACCGACGTCGGAATCATCTAGTCGGTGCCCACGTCTGCACTCCAGCCGCTTCGGCGGCGCCACTTCGGCGGTCGTCCCGTTCTCGGGACGACCGCGTTGTGCGTGGGAGCGCTGACGCTGACACCCCTGGTGTACCTGTTCGTTCGAGCGTTCGACGGCGGAACCGAGAAGGTTCTGCGATTGCTCCTGCGGCAACGCACACTCGATCTCGCGATCCGCACGGCAACACTCACTCTCACCGTGCTCGTCGCGTCCGTCGTGGTCGGGACTCTGCTGGCGTGGCTGACCGTCCGTACCGATCTACCGGGACGGCGCTTCTTCGCGATGGTCCTCGCCGCTCCACTCGCCATCCCGTCGTACGTGTCCGGGTACCTGTGGATCGCCGAGTTCCCCTCGTTGGCAGGGTTTTCCGGTGCAGCCTGGTGCTCACGTTGTCTTGCTTCCCGCTGGTGATGCTGCCGGTGTCCGCGGCGTTCTCCACCGCGGACCCATCGTTGGCCGAGGTCTCGCGAACCCTCGGTCGAGGCGCTGTGCGCACGGCGCTGACCGTCGAGTGCCGTCGCGTGGTTCCCGCCGCGGCAGCAGGCGCGCTGCTGGTCGCGCTGTACACCATCAGTGACTTCGGGGCGGTGGCTCTGATGCGATACGACGCCTTCACACTCGGCATCTACAGTGCGTACCGCGGGGGACTCGATCGCACCGCGGCCGCCGTCCTCGGACTGGTCCTCGTGGTGGGCGCGTTGGTGCTCACCCTCCTCGAACGGCGTGCCCGACGCGGTGCCACGGCGAGGGTGGGATCGGGAACCGACCGGCAGGCCGAGCCGATCGTCCTCGGCCGGTGGCGCATGCCGGCTCTGGCCGTTGTCGTTGCGGCACTGACTCTCTCGGTGGTGGTACCGATACTGGCCTTGGCGCGATGGCTGAGCCGGTCGTTGCGGTTCACCTTCGATTGGGTGGACGTGCTGGCCGTCACGGCCAAGACCGTTCAGTACTCCGCGACCGCCGCGGTGGTGGTGGCCGTGCTGGCGCTGCCGGTCGCGCTGTTCGCGGCCCGATCCACGTCGAGGGCCGCCCGCGGTGCCGAGTTGTCCACCTACATCGCGCACGGGCTACCGGGTATCACCGTCGGGCTCGCCACGGTCTTCCTCGGAATCAGGTTTCTGCCGTCGTTCTACCAGACGGCGGTGCTGCTGGTATTGGCGTACGTGGTGCTGTTTCTGCCGCTGGCCGTCGGCAGCACGCGAGCGGTCGTCGACGCGACTCCCGTTGTCCTCGAGGATGTCTCACGGACCCTGGGCGCGGGTCGGATGCGTACCGACCTTCGAGTGACGATTCCGATCGCGGCCCCCGGCATCGCCGCCGGTGCTGCTCTGGTGTTCCTGACCGTCGCCAAGGAGCTACCTGCGACGTTGATGCTGCGCCCTCGGGGAGTCGATACGCTCGCCACTACGCTGTGGTCCACCACCGAGGCGTTCCGATACGGCGAGGCGGCTCCCTACGCCCTGGCCCTGATCCTGATCTCGGTGGTCCCTACGGTCGTCCTGACACGGGCGCTGGGGCGCACGACGCGGAAGCGAGTAGCACTGCCATGAGCATGGTGATTTCCGGACTCGTTGCCTCGTACGGCAGTACGGCCGTGCTGCACGGCATCGATCTCGACCTCGGCGACGGCGAGATGCTCGCCGTTCTCGGCCCCTCCGGCTGCGGCAAGACGACCCTGTTGCGATCCATAGCGGGACTGCACCGCATCGACGCGGGCCGGATCACCTCGGACGGGCGGGACATCTCGGTGGCGGGGCAGATTCAGGTGCCGCCGGAGAAGCGGGAGATCGGCCTGATGCCGCAGGAAGGTGGGCTCTTCCCGCACCTGACGGTACGGAGGAACATCGAATTCGGTTTGCGTGCAGGGTTTCTGCGGCCCTACCTGTCCGGTCGTGGGGAGCGCACTCGACGCGTGGACGAGATGCTCGAGCTCGTCGGACTACCCGATGCCGGTGGGGTCAAGCCCAGCGAGCTCTCGGGTGGTCAGCAGCAGCGCATCGCGTTGGCGCGTGCGCTCGCACCGGCTCCGTCGGTGGTGTTGATGGACGAGCCGTTCGCCGCCCTCGACGCGGGGCTGCGTACCTCGATTCGTCAGGACGTACGAGAGTTGTTGCAGTCCAGCAAGACCGCGTCGATCCTCGTCACCCACGACCGGGCCGAGGCACTCGGAACTGCCGATCGAGTTGCCGTGCTGCTGGGTGGTCGCTGCGCCCAGATCGACACACCGCGTGAGGTGTACGAGCGACCCGCCACACCTGCGGTCGCGCGCTTCGTCGGCGACGCCTACTTCGTGGACGCCGCGGCCCAGGGGGGCCACGTCGACACCGTCCTCGGGCGTCTCGAATGCACCACTCGAGCGACGGGAAACGGGCAGGCGTTGCTCCGGCCCGAGCAGCTGGCGGTCTCGGAGCGCAAGGACGGCGCATTCGTCGTCGAACACGAGTTCTTCACCGGCCCCGAATCCTCGGTGACCCTGCGGCACAGCGATACCGGGCTCCTGCTTCGCGCCATCGCCCGAACCGCCGACCGCTTCGCTCCCGGTACCGCCGTGGAGGTCTCCGTGACATCGCCGGTGCACTGGTTTCAGTCCTCGTTGGACTAGTTTCGCAACTCCACCAGCACGATCGGCTCGTCCTGGCCCGGCCAGGTACCCAGCAGATGGGGCAGCTCGGTCGGAGTCGCATCGATCACGCGCCGGACCTGCAGGTGGGGTGACGTCAAGGCGCTTCCACCGGAACCCCGCACCTGCGTGGTGGATTCACGCACCGATCGAGAACCGTCGGCCGTCTGCACCACCAGCTCTGCCTGACCCGCGGCCTCGACGATGGCCGCGGTGGTGACCTCCACGTACACCGGATCGCGGACGCCGTCGTAGACCCAGCGTGTGCCGAGCACCGAATGTTGCATCGTGGCAACGAGATAAGCGTCTGCCCCGGGCAGCGGTGCGCTGCGGTACGTCAGGGGTACCTGAAACACGATGCCCGACGCCGAATGCAGGAGATGTGTCTCGATACCGACCTCGCCGTCGGGATCGTCGAATCGATACGCAGCCACGGCCTCGAGTCCGGTGATATCCCGACGGGCAGACCACTCCTGCGTCGGAAGCCACGCTGCGATGGCGTCCAGTTTCGATGGAACGAGCGTCGCGTGATGAATCAGGGCCATGCGCACAAGCTACCGAAAGGGACGCTATCGAGTCGGTTCCGCTCCACGCTTGGGCATGAACAGCGCCGCGACGGCCATCACCGCTGCCGCCGCCAGGACACCCAGAAAGACCGGATGGATGGCGTCTGACAGTTGTTCGGGGCTCGGGTCGTCGGAGATGCGTGAGTTGACGATGGCACCGAAGACCGCGACCCCGACTGCGCTGCCGATGGAGCGGGCGAACATGTTGGTCGAGGTGGCGACGCCGCGCTCGGACCACTCGACGCTCGACTGTGCGGCGATGAGCGTAGGGCTGGCGATCAGGCCCATACCGAGGCCGATCACGAAGCACACCGCGCCCACCTGCCACACCTGTGAACCGGCACCGAGGCCGGTGGCGAATGCCGCTCCGACGACCGCGATGGAGGCACCGATGAGCGCCGTGGTGCGGAAACCGAACCGGAGGTACACCCGTCCGGAGAGGGATGCTGCGATGGGCCAGCCGAGCGTGAGGGTGGACAGCGCGAAGCCGGCAACGATCGCGCCGGTGCCGAGCACGCCCTGCACGAACGTCGGAACGTACGAGGTCAAGCCGAGGATCAGAGCGCCGACGAGCAGCGAAATGGTACTGCTGACCACCAGGACCCGACGCGTGAACACCCACAGCGGCAGGATCGGCTCCTCGACTTTGGTCTGAACCACTGCAAAAGCGGCCAGCAAGGAGACTCCGGCGGCGAAGATAGCGATGCTGACGGGGGAGTTCCATGCCCAGGACTGTCCGCCCTCGAGCAGCCCGAGCAGCACCATCGCTGCGCCCACCGTCAGCAGGCCGGCACCGAGGTAGTCGATCTTGGGTTTGGTGCGTTCGACAGCTCCCTCGTCGAACTTGCGCCACAGCATCACCGCGGCCAGCGCGCACAGCGGGATGTTGACGAAGAAGATCCAGCGCCACGTCAGGAACTCGGAGAAGACACCGCCGAGTGCCGGGCCCAGTACCGAGGACATCGCCCAAACGCTGGCCAGGTAGCCCTGCACCTTGGCGCGCTCGGCCAGGGTGTAGATATCGCCGGCGATGGTGATGGCCATCGGCTGCACGGCACCAGCACCGAGGCCCTGGACCGCCCGGAAGGCGATCAGGGCGGGCATGCTCCAGGCCAGGCCGCACAGGATGGAGCCGAGCAGAAACACCGCGATGCCGAACAGCATGATCTTCTTGCGGCCGAACAGGTCTGCCAGTTTGCCGTACAGCGGCACCGATACCGCCTGCGCCAGAAGATAGATGGAGAACAGCCACGGAAACTGCGTGAACCCGCCCAGGTCGTCGACGATGGACAGCACCGCCGTGGCGATGATGGTCGCATCGAGGGCGACCAGAGACGTGCTGAGCATCAGCGCAACCAGTATCGGTCCGCGTTCGGAGCGGAATCCGACATCCGACGTCGTGTTGTTCGTTGCCACGGCTACCAGTCTGATGCCTGCCGGCACCCTCGCGGCCACCGGCCCAGATAGTGTTGAACACCGTGCGACCATCACTGAGTAGCTACGAGCATCTGGCCGGCGGCAAGGTCCGCGATCTGTACACGATCGACGACGCGCATCTGTTGCTCGTCGCGAGCGACCGAATCTCGGCCTACGACCACATCCTCGACACCCCGATTCCGGACAAGGGGCGCGTGTTGACGGCCATGAGCGTGTTCTTCTTCGAGGAACTCGGCGGCGTCAACCATCTGGCCGGCGATCCGCTCGACGAACGCATTCCCGCCGAACTACTCGGCCGCGCCCTGGTGGTGAAGAAGCTGAACATGGTGCCGATCGAATGCGTCGCGCGCGGCTACCTCACCGGATCCGGGTTGGCGGACTACAACGCGACCGGAGCTGTGTGCGGCGTGCAGCTTCCCTCCGGGCTCGTGGAATCCAGCAAGCTCGGCGAGGCGATCTTCACCCCCGCGTCCAAGGCCGAACTGGCTATCACGACGAGAACATCACCTTCGACCAGGCCGTCGAGCAGGTCGGTGCCGAACTCGCGTTCAAGTTGCGCGAGGACACCATCGAGATCTACTCGCGCGCAGCCAACTTCGCTCTGGAACGCGGAATCATTCTCGCGGACACAAAGTTCGAGTTCGGTACCGATGCCGACGGCAACCTCGTCCTCGCCGACGAGGTTCTCACCCCTGATTCCTCACGCTACTGGCCTGCCGATTCGTACCAGGAAGGTCGCGTCCAGCCCAGCTTCGACAAGCAGTTCGTCCGCGACTGGTTGACGGGCGAATCCGGCTGGGATCGCAGCTCCGACACTCCACCGCCACCGTTGCCCGACGACATCGTCGCCGCAACCCGCAGCCGCTACATCGAGGCCTACGAGCGCATCTCGGGCCTGAACTTCGACGATTGGGTCACGCCATGACGATCACCCCACCCGTTGCCAAGAAGGTGCCGCACGAGCGCACCCATCACGGCGACACGTTCATCGACAACTACGAGTGGTTGCGCGCCAAGGAAGATCCCGAGGTGATCGCCTACCTCGAAGCCGAGAACGCCTACACCGAGCAGCAGACTGCAGGTCTGGAGTCGTTACGCGACAAGATCTTCGACGAGATCAAGTCGCGAACCCAGGAGACCGACCTGTCCGTGCCGACGCGGATGGGGCAGTGGTGGTACTACTCGCGCACCGTAGAGGGACAGTCCTACGGGCTTCAATGCCGTTGCCCCGTCGACTCTGCCGACGACTGGACTCCGCCCACGCTCTCGTCCGATGTGGAGGTTCCCGGTGAGCAGATCCTGCTCGACGCCAACGAAGAAGCGAAGGGCCACGACTTCTTCTCCCTCGGCGCGTTCTCGATCAGCCTCGACGGCACGCTGCTGGCGTATTCCACCGACACCGAGGGCGACGAGCGCTACACGCTGCGCTTCAAGAACCTCGAGACCGGCGAGCTGCTCGCCGACACCATCGAGAACGTCGCGCCCGGAGCTACCTGGACGGCCGACGCCACCCACGTGTTCTACCTGACGGTCGACGAATCCTGGCGTCCCGATACCGTTTGGCGGCACACCCTCGGCAAGTCGGGTGATGTCAAGGTCTTCCACGAGCCAGACGAAAGTTACTGGGTCGGTTTCGGTTCCACCCGTAGCGAGAAGTACCTGATGATCTGGGTCGGCTCGAAGATCACCTCCGAGTGCCTCGTGCTCGAATCCACCGATCCCGAGGGCGAGTTCCGCGTCGTACTGCCGCGTACGGACGGTATCGAGTACAGCATCGAACACGCTGTCGTGGCCGGCGAGGATCGCTTCCTCATCACCCATAACGGCTCGGTCAACGGCTGGGGTACCGAGGGGGAGAAGGCCGAGAACTTCCTGCTCGCCGAGGCCCCGGTCTCCGACCCTCTCGATCAGCGCATTCTGGTTCCGCATCGCGCCGACGTTCGGGTCGAGGACATCGACGCGTTCGCCGGTCACCTGATCTTCACGTATCGGCGAGAAGCCTTGACCCGCATGGCGATCTGGCCCTTGACCGGCGAGGGGTACGGCGAGTACCGCGAGCTCGAGTTCGACGAGGAGCTCTACTCCGTCGGGGCCGGCTCGAACCCCGAATGGGATCAGCCGCTGCTGCGGATGGTCTACACCTCGTTCATCACTCCCGGGCAGGTCTACGACCTCGACATCGCCAGTGGCGAACTGCTGCTCCGCAAGTCGCAGCCGGTTCTGGGGAAGTTCGACGCCGCGGACTATGTGCAGCATCGTGAGTGGGCCACTGCGCCGGACGGAACTCAGGTCCCGCTGTCGGTGATCCGGCGCAAAGACGTGCCCGACGGCCCCGCGCCGACGCTCCTCTACGGCTACGGATCGTACGAGGCCTCGATGGATCCGTCGTTCTCGGTCGCTCGGTTGTCGTTGCTCGACCGCGGCATCGTCTTCGTCGTCGCACACGTGCGCGGCGGTGGTGAAATGGGTCGGCACTGGTACGACAACGGCAAGACGCTGAAGAAGAAGAACACCTTCACCGACTTCATCGCTGCCGCACAGCATCTCATCGACACCGGACGGACCTCACCGAAACACCTGGTCGCCGACGGCGGCAGTGCTGGCGGACTGCTGATGGGAGCGGTGGCCAACATGGCACCGGAGCTGTTCAACGGCATCCTCGCCAACGTTCCGTTCGTCGATCCGCTCACCTCCATCCTCGACCCGTCACTGCCGCTGACGGTCATCGAATGGGACGAATGGGGAAACCCGTTGGCCAGCAAGGAGGTGTACGACTACATGAAGTCGTACAGCCCTTACGAGAACGTCGAGGCCAAGGACTACCCGTCGATCCTGGCGATCACGTCCATCAACGACACCCGCGTTCTGTACGTCGAGCCCGCGAAATGGGTTGCTGCACTGCGAGCAACGAAGACCGGTGACTCGGACCTGTTGCTCAAGACCGAAATGAGCGCCGGACACGGCGGAGTCAGCGGACGCTACGAGAAATGGAAAGAGGCGGCCTTCGAGTACGCCTGGATCGTGAGAGCGGCTGGCGCCGCAGTGGCGTGATCAGGTGCCCTCTGGGGCACTTGACCGCACCACTGGCGCGTCAGCGCCACACGTAGCGGACCTGCGGTCGCCCGGCCTTACCGTATTCGGTGTGCCGGGTGACCAGTCCGTCGTCGGCCAGTCGTTCGAGGTAGCGCCACGCCGTCACTCGGGACACTCCGACGACCTTGGCGGCCTCGGATGCATTGAGTCCGTCGGCCGCCTCCTTGATGCTCGCGGTGATGCCGTCCATCGTCTGCGGGGCAATGCCCTTGGGTGTCGAGACGCGTTCGTCGGCCGTGCGTAGATGCGCCATGGCACGGTCGATGTCGCGCTGACTGGAAGCGTTCTCGCCGGCAGGCAACGCGGCATGGAATTCGCGATAGCGCTCGAGCTTGTCGCGGAACGCAGCGAACGTGAAGGGCTTGAGCAGATACAGCACGATGCCGTGTGCCACTGCCGAACGCACCACCGACAGGTCCCGCTCGGAGGTGATGGCGATGACGTCGAGGCTCGGCCGCAGACCGCCGAGCGCGGCGGCCACGTCGATGCCGCTGGCGTCGGGCAGGCCGATGTCGAGCAACACCAGATCGACGGCCTCGGTACTGG